>JASMAE010000238.1 GCA_030754475.1 Rhodospirillales bacterium | reverse complement strand
TCCCGAACGACCCTCTCGGCCGGAGCCTTCTTGCTCATCAATTTCTGCCTCATCTTCGTTCCCTTCGGTCACTACGATGAGCCAGAAATCCTCCCTTACGCAAACCCCTCAATGTGTCCCAAGGGCGCTGACGTCAGACAGTCTCCCGTGAGGCGAAGGCGGCGTCGCCCCGGAAATACAGCCGCACCTTCGGCGATCGGACGGCGAAAGAAAACGCCGGACCATGGGCGGCCCGACGTTTTGCGCAAAGAGTAGACTATGGTCAGAGGATTTAAAGGAGGGAGGGAAAATCGCTGACCACGGCGCCATATTTGGAAAGAATCGCGGACTGCGCATTGATTTGAATCAATGCCGAGCGTTTCGCCCTGCCTCCCGCCTTCGCGAAGCCCGCATTCGGCGGGCGAACGAAGGTCGCCGGCCTCCCTTCGCCCGCCTGCGCGCCAAAGCGCTTCGGCGTGCGGCGTCGCGAAGTTTGAAATGCTCGGGGCCCGACCATTGTGTTACGCTGGCCCGAGCCGTCCGGCGCTGGGTCGCCGCGCCTGGGGAGAGCCGCCGGTGACGAACCAGAAGGCGCCAACCTTCCGTCGAAGTCGCGCAGGTCTCGGATTCCTCGCCGGTATCGCGCTCGCGATCGCGGGACAACCGGTCCCGTCCTTCGCCACCGTTCCGGTGGATCTGGAGCTCGTGCTCGCGGTCGACGTCTCGGGAAGCATGGACCGCGAAGAAGCCCAGATGCAGCGCGCCGGCTACGTGTCGGCGCTTCTCGATCCGAAAGTGCTGCGCGCGATCCGGGCGGGCTATCACGGGCGCATCGCGGCAACCTACGTCGAGTGGTCCGGCTGGGATTACAACGAAGTGATTACCGGCTGGAGGCTGCTCGACGACGAGGAAAGCGTCCGGGTGTTCTCCGACGTCATCGCTGCGGCGCCGTTGACGCGCGGGCGCTATACGTCCATCAGCGGCGCCATCGAGTTCTCGCTGCCGCTGTTCGACACGAACACTTACGAAAGCAAGCGCCGGGTCATCGATGTCTCCGGAGACGGGCCCAACAACTCGGGCCGCCTGGTCCTCGTGGCGCGCGACGAGGCGATCGCGGCCGGGATCACGATCAACGGCCTTCCCATCGTCAATGAACGGGTCGATCCCTTCGGCTGGCCGCAACTGCCGCATCTCGACCTCTATTACGAGAACTGCGTCATCGGCGGGCCGCGGGCCTTCATGGTCGTTGCCGAGGGCTTTCACACCTTCGCCGCCGCGATTCGCAAGAAGCTGGTGATCGAAATCGCCGGTTTCATGTCCGGGGAAGGGGAGTGGACCGGGTTTGGGCGCGAGCCGTCTTTCGTGCCGCGCGCCGCGCACGCGAGACCCGGGCCGGAACCCTTGCACATGGTCTCGGGCGAGGTATTGCCCGGCCCGGCAAGCCTTGCCGAAGCCGTGCCACCAACCTGCGACGCCGGCGAGAAGATGCTTCAGCAAAGAATGATGCAGTGGCAATGGAACCTGGATCAGAACCGCTAGGACGATCGGTTCTAGTTCCCTGGCTCCGGATCCTTCGGGCGTTGGTGCCGATGGTCCGCGACGAACGCGCTTGCGACGCGTCGGCATTCGTCCGGTGATCGCGGCGGCGCTCCATGAAATCGCTTATTCCACCATTCTCGCGACAGCGGAGCGCGGGGCCGAACACGCTCCGGGGCATGGGCTACATGCTGGTCATGGCGGTCTGTGCCAGCGTCTTGAACGCCACCGTCAAGTATCTGTCGGCCGAAATTCATCCCTTCGAGATCACGTTCTTTCGCGCGCTCTTCGGGTTTCTCGCCTTCGTGCCCTTGTTCGTGCGCCACGGCTGGGCGCCGCTCAGGACCGAGCGCCTCGGCCTTCACGCCGTGCGCGGGGTGCTGACCGGCATCGGGTTGCTCATCCTGTTCTGGGGCTTGGGCATGACACCGCTCGCGAAGGCCCAGGCGCTGTCGTTCTCGACGCCGCTGTTCGCCACCGTGCTGGCCTTCACGGTGCTCGGCGAGAAGATCCGCTTCCGCCGGATCGCCGCGCTGGTGACGGGCTTCGTCGGCACCGTGGTGGTTCTGCGCCCAGGAATGATCGAGATCGGCGCCGGGCCGCTGCTGATCTTGTTATCGGCAATCGCGTTCGGCGGCATGATGATCGCCATCAAGATGCTTGCGCGCACCGAGACCAGCACCACCATCACCGTCTACATGGCGTTGTTCACGACGCCCTTGACCTTTCTCGCGGCGCTGTTCGTGTGGCAGACGCCGACGTGGTCGCAGCTCGGGGTTATGGCGGCGATCGGTTTCCTTTCCACGTTCATCCACCTGTGCTTGGCCCAGGCGATCAAGGAGGCCGACATCAGCGCGGTTCTCCCCGTCAACTTCACATCCCTGATCTGGGCCTCGGTCATAGGGTTCGCGGTCTTCGGCGAGACCCCGGACGCCGGCACCTGGATCGGCGGAACGATCATCTTCGCCGCCGTCGTCTTCATCGCCTTTCGCGAGCGGCCGCAGCAAGGCGAGACGCCGCCGCCGGCGTCGGATTGAAGCGGACGGACGGCTCCGGGGCGGGCGCGTGAGCGACGACACCCTTCCTTCGGCACCGCCGACGATCCGGCGTGGCCCCCCAACCGTCGCCGAGACGCCAAAGACCATGAGAGGCATGGCGTTCATGCTGCTTGCCTCGCTCGCGGTGGCGGCGATGAATGCCTGCGTTCGCCACGTCTCGAACGAGTTGCATCCGTTCGAGATCGCCTTTTTTCGTTCGCTCTTCGGTTTTGCCGTCCTGGCGCCGGTATTCCTTCGCGTCGGCTTCGCGCCGCTCCGGACGCGGAAGCTCCACGTGCACGCCGTCCGCGGCGCCCTGATCGCGGCCTCGATGATGACCGGATTCTGGGGGCTCAGCCTCGTTCCTCTCGCCAAGTTCACCGCGCTCTTCTTCTCGGCGCCGTTGTTCGGCACGGTTCTCGCCTGGATCGTGCTTCGCGAAAGGGTGCGCCGTCAGCGGCTGATCGCGCTGGTGGCGGGCTTCGCCGGGACCCTCATCATTCTGCGCCCGGTCGGGGCCGGGTTCGATCCGGGCACGGTCCTGGTGGTGCTGGCGGCGGCGCTGTGGGGCGTCGGAATGATCGTG
>JASMAE010000237.1 GCA_030754475.1 Rhodospirillales bacterium | reverse complement strand
GCCAAGGGCTCGACGCCGCGCCTGTCGGCCTCGGCGGCCGACATGACCACCACGGCCGCCGCGCCGTCGTTGATACCGGACGCGTTGCCTGCGGTCACGGTCCCGTCCTTGGCGAAGGCAGGCCTCAGCTTGGCCAGCGCGTCGGCGGTCGTGCCGTGCTTCGGATATTCGTCAGCCTCGACGACGTCTTCGCCCTTCCGGGTTTTGATGGTGACCGGCGTGATCTCGTCGGCGAAGGTGCCGGCCTTCTGGGCGGCCTCGGCCTTCTGCTGGGACGCGGCGGCGAACGCATCCTGGTCCTCGCGCGAGATTTGCCACTTCTCGGCGACGTTCTCGGCCGTAACCCCCATGTGATAGCCGTTGAAGCAGTCCCACAGGCCGTCCTTGATCATGGTGTCGATGATCTGCACGTCGCCCATCTTGGTGCCCGAGCGCAAGTACACGCAGTGCGGCGCCAGCGACATGTTCTCTTGGCCGCCAGCGACGACGATCGCGCTGTCGCCGAGGCGAATCGCCTGCGCGCCCAAGGCGACAGAGCGCAGGCCCGAGCCGCACAACTGGTTGATGACGTAGGCGGTCCGCTCCACCGGGATGCCGGCCGCGACCGCGGCCTGGCGCGCCGGATTCTGGCCGTTCGCGGCGGTCAAAATCTGACCCATGACGACTTCCGAGACGTCGGTCGGCTCCACCTTGGCGCGCGTCAGTGCCGCCTCGATGGCGATTTGGCCCAACTCATGGGCCGGAATGTTGGCAAGCGTGCCGCAGAACGAGCCCACCGGCGTCCGAGCCGCGCCGGCGATGACGATCTCTGCATTGGAATCGGCCATTTTGGATGTCCTCCTCATGAGTGGCGCGCATTGGGCGCGCCCGGACAGCACCTGCGGTGGTCTCCACGGGGTCGTGGGTGGCCGGCGTTCGCGGGTTCTCAACCGTTATACGCGCGTGAAATACCGCGTACAAGAACGAATTACTGCACCGCGGCAGAATTCATGCTGCGGTGCGGCCTAACCAGTCTGCGAGCGGGTGGTAGAGGACTTTTGCCGCGCTCGACCCCGCCACCATTCCGACGTGGCCAGCGGGAACGACGCGGCATTGGGCGCCCGGAATCGCCGCGGCCAGGGCCTGGGCCGAGGCCGGCGGCACGATCCTGTCGCGCTCGGGAACGACGACCAAAGTGGGGGCACGAACTTTGCCGGCAATGACGGGCTCACCGGCGACGCGCCATGTTCCCAACGCCGGTTGGTTTTCTACGTACCAGCCGATCAGGCACTCCATCGCCGCGGGTCCGGCCAGCGGCACCCCGTCGTTGAGCCAGTCCTCGAGCACCACGAACCGCCGCGCGCTCTGGTGTGCGGGATCCATGCGGGCGAAGCCGCGAAACTTCTTGATCGTCGCATAGGGATCGAGGCTCGCGAACAGCGCTTGAATTAAATCCACCGGCAGGGTTCCCAGCACCCGAACGAGGTCTCGCAGGTGCGGTGCCGCAGTGCGAAGTAGGGTGGCCTTGGCCATGCCGGCGGCGTGAAAGTCCCACGGCGCCGCCAGGGTCGCCAGCGAGCGCACGTCCTTGGGCCGGCGTGCGGCGAGCGCGACCGCGAGCAACCCGCCCATGCAGTAGCCGACGACGTCGACCGCCCCGCCGCCCAGCCGGCGCGCGACCGCGAGCGCACTCTCCAAGCGCCCGGCGATGTAGTCACCAAGCGAGAAACTCCGCTCTTGCACGTCGGGCGTGCCCCAGTCCACCAGCAGCGGTCTGAAGCCGGCGCCCGCGAGGAAACGGAGCAGGCTTCGATCATCGGCGAGGTCCAGGATGTAGGGCCGGTTGATCAGCGAGGGCACCACGAGGACGGGCGCGCCACCTAAACCTTTGTCCCCGTAGTCGAGGAGCCGGGTCGACCCCTCGCTCCACAGGCAGTTCGGCGCGACGCGCGCACGGGTCGCGGGATGGCGGTGGTACGCGCCCACGCCGCGCGCGAAGTCGGCAAGGCGCCGGCGCGCGAGATCGTCGACGGCGCGGGCGAAGACCTCAGGTTCGACTTCGGCGAGCGCCGCGGCGAGTTCGCGCACTTGGCCTTCGAGTTCCGGCCTCCAAAGCTGCAACCCGCTCGTCAATGAGGGCAAGGCGGCGCGCGAGCTCATCCACGTCATCACCTGGATCGCGACGTGCAGGGGGAGCGGCCGGGGACCGAGACGCGGCGCGCCCGGGCTTCGTCTGTGTTTCGTCGGTCCGGTCGGTGGGCGTTTCGTCATCGGCGGCCCGTCCTCGGCCCTTTGCCTTGCGATCCCCGGCGTCGGCGAGAAGGGTGGTGGCGCCCGAGTTCATGAGATTGATCGTGCGCACCGTGATCTCGGCCAAGTTCTCGTCGTCGGCGAGCGCCGTCAATTGCGCCTGCCACAGCTCCAGATATGTTCGTGCCAGTGCGTCCAGGTCCGGCGGTTTCGGCATCGCATCGCGTCCTCGATCGTACCCCGTACTATACCGCCGCCGGCAAGGGTGCGGAAACATTCATTGCATTGCAGCATGAACGACGCGAAAATAGGCGGGACGTCCGTCTGACACGCTTATGCGGCCGAGAGCACTTGGTGATGGAACAAGATTCGCGCCCGGACGATCAGCCGATCAAGATCAAGAAATACGCCAACCGGCGACTCTACAACACCGCGACCAGCAGCTACGTGACCCTCGATCACCTGGCGAGGATGGTCAAGGATGGCGTCGATTTCGTCGTCCAGGACGCCAAATCAGGTGACGATATCACGCGCACGGTGCTGACCCAGATCATCGTCGAGGAGGAATCCAAAGGCGAGACCATGCTTCCCATCAGCTTCCTGCGCCAGCTCATCCGCTTCTACGGCGACAGCCTGCAAGCGCTGGTCCCGCGCTACCTCGAGTACAGCATGCACTCGTTCGCGCGCAATCAGGGAAAGATGCGCGAGACCATCCGCGAGACCATGAACGGGCTGTTCCCGTTCGCCCAGTTCGAGGAGATGGGCAAGCAGAATCTCGTCTTGTTCGAGAACGCCATAAAGATGTTTTCGCCGTTCTACGGCGAAGGTGAGGGAAATAACGGCGCACCCCAAGCGACGGACCCCCAGGCGAACGACGGCGACGGTTTTCCCCGGCAGGGGACCGGGGCCGCCCCGCGTGGCAACGCCGAGGACCAGATCCAAGAACTTCGCGCGCTCCTGAACGAGATGCAGGACCGTCTCGACAAGGTGGTGCCGCGTTCGGACGACCCGGCGTAAAGCACTCTTCGCCTCCGGAAACCGCGCGGCGGGCCGCCCCAAGCCCGCCCTTCGCATTGTAAACTTCACATTGTAGACATTGAGAAATGTACGACTTCCGCGCCGGTCTTTGCCGGAGCGAGGCCCCCGCCTTGCGCGGACAGGCAAGAGTTTAAGGAATTTTCCTCGCGGTCAGGCGGGGAGATTCCTTCGCAAGAGCCGTGGCCGCACGCGGGCGCTCACGCCTTGGTCCGGTGTCGGCTCTCGAGCACGTAGACGCGTAGCGCGCTCGAGAGGTTGCCCTTGCGCCGGCGGTCGATTGTGCCGATCAGCCGGTTTACCGAGACGCCGTTTTCGGCCGCGATCCCTTTCAGCGCGTCCCAGAAGGGATCCTCGAGAGAGACGCTCGTCTCGTGGCCCGCAACGAGGACGGAACGCTTGCGCGCGCGTCCCTCAAGGCGGGTCACGAGCCCGCCTTCTCGCGTCTTCGCGTGCGTTTCAACGGCTTCCGGTCCCTGGCTCTCAGCGCCGCGGCGCACGCGCGCCGGGCCCATTCGGCGATCTCCTCGGCGTCCTCGAAAAGATGCGCCGGCACCTCGTGGTAGGGCATGACGGTGGGCCGGTTTTCGTATGGCATAAAGGGGCCCATGCCGGCCACCTCGTACTCGTCCCGGTTCTCATCGTCGGTCTTGAAGTAGAGGATGTCGCGGCGCGTTATCATCCCGAACATCAGTCCGTCCCGGAACAGGCCTGCGCCCCCGAACATCGGCCGCGCCTGGACCCGGTCGAGGGAGCCCAGGAGCTCGAGCACGTAATCGCGGTATTCGGGACTGATCGCCACGGCTGCCGTCTCGTTACCTGGCCCGCATCCGTCAACCAAAATGCTCGTAGAGCATCAATGCGGCGAAGACAAGAAGGACGAGACCGGTGCCCCGCGCGATGGCGTCGGCGACCGCCGGGGTGAGCAGCCAGCGCCGCGCCGCCTGCGCCGCCCAGGCGATGGGGCCTTGCCAAGCGACGTTGATCACGACGAGCGTCGCGGCAAGGGTGAGAAGCTGAAGGGTCACATCCGCGCGCCCGGTGTCCACGAAGTTGGGAAAGAGCGCGAGAAAGAGGACGATCACCTTGGGGTTCAGGAGATTTGTAAGCAAGGCGTCGCGGCACGCCTTGGCGCCTGGGACCGGGGACGCGTTGCCGAGGCCGAGCCGGCCGCCGCCCCGCAAGCCCTGAACGCCCAGCCACGCCAGATACGCGGCGCCTGCGACGGCGACGGCCTTGAACAGCACCGGCGAGGACGCGATGATCAACGAGACGCCCGCGACCGCCAAAAGGGTATGCACGAGCAAGCCGAGTTGGACGCCGGCGACGGCCGCCATTCCCACCCAATGGCCCGACGAGAGAGCATAGCGGACAATCAAGAGCGTGTCCGGTCCCGGCGAGATCACGACCGCGCCGGCGGCAAGGGCGAAGGCGCCAAGCACGGCTGGTTCCACCGGAATCACGAGACCGCGCCCCCGAGCCCGTCAAGGAAACCCGCCGCCGCCGCCAGCCCTTCCTCCCAGTTCTCCCGTTCGGTCCGGCCCGAGGCCTTGCGCGGTTTGAAACCGTGGTCGCCGTCGGCGAGCCAACGCAGCCGGACGGCCGCGGACAGCGCGTAGTCGCGCACCTCGTCTTGGGCGCCAAGAGGATCGCGGCTGCCCTGCACGATCAGCGTCGGCGTCGCGAGCGCGGCGAGATGATCGATTCGCGGGCCGGCCGACCGGCCCGGCGCGTGGAAGGGAAATCCCAGGCAAAGGAGGCCGCGCACCCCGACCTCGTCCGCGACCAGGCTGGCGATCCGCCCGCCCAGCGACTTCCCGCCGATCGCGAGATTGCGCGCGCCCAATTCCTCGATGACGGAGCGCCAGTATGCGATCAATTTCGGTGCCCGGTCCGGCGGACGCCGGCCCCCGCGCGAGCGGCGCTCGGCCATGTAGGGGAACTCGAACCGGGCCACCCGAAGGCCGCGCGCGGCGAGGCCGCCGGCGAAGAAGGCCATGAACGGGCTATCCATGGGCGCACCGGCGCCATGCGCCAGCGCGACCGTCAACGCAGCGCCTTCGGGGCCGTCCCAGAGGAACGGGGGCGCGGACGCCACGACGAATCGCTCAGGCGCGCCGGCGACCGGGGCCGAACGCGGAGAAGAAGTCGTTTCCCTTGTCGTCGACGACCAGGAAGGCGGGGAAGTTTTCCACCTCGATCCGCCAGATCGCCTCCATCCCGAGCTCGGGATAAGCGATGCATTCCACCTTGCGAATGCAGTCCTGGGCCAGCAAGGCGCCTTCTCCACCGACCGAGCAGAGGTAAAAGCCGCCGAACCGCTGGCAGGCCTCCGTCACTTGGCGCGAACGGTTGCCCTTGGCGAGCATGATGAAGCTGCCGCCGGCGTCCTGGAAATCGGCGACGTAGGAATCCATGCGTCCCGCCGTCGTCGGACCGAACGCGCCGGTCGCGTATCCCGCCGGGGTTTTCGCCGGGCCGGCGTAGTAGACGCAATGGTCCTTGAAGTACTGCGGCAGCCCCTCGCCCCGATCGAGCCCCTCCTTCAGCTTGGCGTGCGCGATGTCGCGGGCGACGATCATGGGACCCGTGAGCGAAACACGGGTCTCGATGGCGAGTCCGCTCAAGATATTTCGGATCGCGTCCATGGGCTGGTTCAACTCGATCGCCACCGCGTCCCCGCCGACGGCGTGGGTCGCGACCTCGGGCAGGTACTTCGCCGGATCGGTTTCGAGTTGCTCCAGATACACGCCTTGCGCGGTGATCTTCCCCAGGATCTGGCGGTCGGCGGCGCAACTCACGCCTAGTCCCACGGGGCACGAGGCGCCGTGACGCGGCAACCGGATCACGCGCACGTCATGGCAGAAGTACTTGCCGCCGAACTGCGCCCCGATCCCCAACGAATGGGTCATCTCGTGCACCGCACGCTCGAGCGCAAGGTCGCGAAAGGCCTGGCCGTACTTGTTGCCCTTGGTGGGCAATCCGTCCAAGTAGCGCGCGCTCGCCAGCTTGACGGTCTTGAGCGTCATCTCGGCCGAGGTGCCGCCGATCACGATCGCCAAGTAGTAAGGCGGACAGGCCGCGGTCCCGATCGCGATGATCTTCTCTTCGAGAAACGCCATCAGGCGTTCGGGCGTGAGCAGCGCCCGCGTCTCCTGGAAGAGAAAGGTCTTGTTGGCCGAGCCGCCGCCCTTGGCCATGAACAGGAAATCGTACGCGTCGCCCTTGGTGGCGTTGATGTCGATCTGCGCCGGCAGGTTGTTGCCGGTGTTCACTTCCTCGTACATGTCCAGCGCCGCGAGCTGGCTGTAGCGAAGGTAATTCTCGGCGTAAGCCCGATGGATGCCCTCGGTCAGCGCCGCCTTGTCGTCGCCGTCGGTCCAGACGCGCTGGCCCTTGTTGGCGAAGACGATCGCGGTGCCGGTATCCTGGCACATGGGCAGCACGCCGCCGGCGGCGACGTTCGCGTTCTTGAGGAATTCGAGCGCCACGAACTTGTCGTTGTCCGAGGCCTCGTCGTCGTCGAGGATCGCGCGAAGGCGCGCGAGGTGGCTGGAGCGGAGCAGATGCTGGGTGTCGCGCATGGCTTCCGCGGCCAACCGTGCCAGCGCTTCCGGAGCGACTTTCAAGATGGTCTCGCCGTCGAATTCGACCGCGCTGACGTGATCGGGGGTGATCAGCCGATACTCGGTCGCCGTGTCTTCGACGAGAGGGAACATGTCCTTGTAAACGGTCGAACGCATTAAATTACCTCGGGGTAAAGCACCGGCGGGTGCCGCTACTTCTTGCGGAACTTGTCGAACGCGATGATCTCGCCCGTCGCCCCTTCCGCGGACCCGTCTTCTTTGGCCTCGTTGGGCTCAGCGCCGCCGTCCGCCGGGTCCTTGACCGGGACCGGCACGAGCGGTTTTCGCGCCGGTCCCGCAGAATCGGGTTCGGGCGCGCCTTCGCGCTTGGGCGGGTGTGACGCTTCGCGCTCGCCTGCTAGCGAAATCTCCGTACCGGGCGGCTGCTTGAGCTTGAGGAGGAAGTCGACGCTCGGATCGGCAAACGAAGTGACGGCGGCGAAGGGGATGCGAAGCCGCGCGTTGACGCCCCCAAAAGTCAGCGTCACCTCGAAGGCCTCGGCCTCGACCACCAGGTCGTCGAACCGGTTCTGAAGCACCACCGTCATCTCCGAGGAATATCGGGCCTTCAGGTGGGCCGAAATCCGCACGCCGGGCGCGCCCGTGAGAAACGTGACGTAAAAATGGTGCTCGCCGGGAAGCTCGCTTTCGGCAACGTGGGCAAGCGCGCGGCGTGTCACGCCGCGCAATGCGTCTTCGACCCAGGCATCGTAGTCGAGAGGGGATTCGCCGGGGGTTCGACGTTCCATCGGGCCTGTATTTCACGAAGCTTCACGCCACAAACGAGTGGAGGGCTTCTGTTGCCAGGTGCCCTCCGAACCCCGTTGCAGCCTAAGCGGCTACAGCAAATGCCTCGTTATCATTGGCATTTGTGAGTTTGGCCCGATAACGGTGGTACCATACCGGGCGAAAACCGCACCTTTACCGCGCACGTCGATCCTGTATCGCCCCCTTGGCAGGGCGCCCCGACGGGCGCCCGGGAATTTGGTGGAGGCGCCGGGTACTGCCCCCGGGTCCGCAACGCTTATTCCGAACGACGTTTATCGCCATAGTCGGTTGCCCGACACCCCCAATATAGTGCCTTCGGGAGCTTTGGAAAAGGGGCGCTTTGAATCCGAACCGGAATGTCTCCGCCGTCCGCGCTCTGGTAGTGTTCGCAAACCGCAATTAACCGCGCTCGAATCGCGAATGGGGGACCCGATGAACGTCTCGCAAGCCATCGCCGGGCTGGTCAAGGCCTACGGCGCCGAATACGCCTTTACGCTGACGGGCGGACCGCAAAGTCCGCTAATGGAGATGCAGCTGCGCCACGGAATCCGGACGATCCTCGGGCGCAGCGAACGGTCCGCCTTCGCCATGGCCGACGCCTACGCCCGCATCACGGGCAAGCCCACCTTCGGGCTGGCGCAGTACGGCTGCGGGACCGCCTATCTTCCATTCGCCATGATCGATGCGTTTTGGGCGCACAGCCCGATCGTCGCCATCAACAGCGCCCCCGACAGCGCGACCAAATACAAGTACGAATACCAGGAGATGGAGCAGGCTCCGCTTTTCCAGACCTGCACCAAGTGGTGCGGCGAACTGCCCGCGCCCAATCGTATCTTGGACGTGCTCCGGACCGCGATTCGGGCCGCGGTCGAGGGAAGCCCGGGGCCGGTCTATCTCGGTATCCCCATGGACTGGTACGACGTCGAGGTGGGCGACGAGTTCGAGGCGTACGCAGACGATGCGTTCACGAACGTGTCGGCCTTGCGCGCCGCTCCGCTTCCCACGGACATCGAGCGCGCCGTCGCCGCGCTTTCCGGGGCCGCGCGCCCGGTGATTCTCGCCGGCGGCGGCGTTCTTCTTTCGGGCGCCTGGGACGAGCTTACGGCCCTGGCCGAAACCCTGCAGATTCCGGTGGTGACGACGGTGTCGGGCAAGGGCAGCATTGCCGAGACCCATCCCCTCGCGGTCGGCGTCGCCGGACGCTACTCGCGCAAGGTGGCCAACGACACGCTCGGCGAAAGCGACCTCTGTGTGGTGGTGGGATCGCGACTCGGGTCGATGGGAACCGACACTTTCAAGTTCCCGAAGCCCGGAACCCGCATCGTCCACATCGACTGCGATGCCATGACGCTTGGGCGAACCTACCGCGAGGAGGTTTCGATTCTCGCCGACGCCAAGGTCGCGCTCGCGGCCTTCGTTGACGCCGCCACTCAAGCAAACCTCCCCGGGCGGCCGCCGCGCTGGGCGGAATGGACGGGCCGCGTCCAGGGCACGGTGGCGGCCTGGCGCCAGGCGTTCAAAAAGCGCGCCATGGACACGCCCGCCGACCGGCGGCTCAACCCCTACGCCGTGATGGCCGAACTCGACCGCCGTTTCGACGGTGACGACGTCCTGGTCGCCGACACCGGCTACATGGCGGCGTGGTCGGGCACCTTGATCGAGCAGAAGACCGCCGGTCGCAACATGTTGCGCGCGGCGGGATCGCTCGGCTGGGCCTTTCCGGCCGCGCTCGGCGCCAAGCTCGCGGTCGGCGAGGGACGGCGGGTCACCTGCATGGTCGGCGACGGCGGGCTCGGCTATCACCTCGCCGATCTGGAAACCGCGCTCCGGCTCGATCTACCGGTCACCACGGTGGTTATGAACAACGCCGCGTTCGGCTTCTCCTACGACGTCCAGCGGTATCTCCACGACCAGTCCGACCGCCTGCCCGATGCGACCGATTTCCTGGATCTCGACTTCGCTGCCATCGCGCGGGCCTTCGGCGCCTTCGGGGAACGGGTCACGGATATTGCGGACCTCGGACCGGCCCTGGAGCGCGCCCAGGACGCGGGCCGCCCCGCCTTGATCGACGTCGCTGTATCAAAGGACGCGACGCCGCCTGTCGGGCGCTACGCGGCGGCCGGCGGTAGGGAGCTGTAGGGAGCTGAAAAGCCCACCGAGACCGTATTTTCACGCGCGTGGAATCGCACCGGCCGGCGCTCGCTTTGCCTGGGTGCCGCGAGACGCTACAGTGTCCGCCGGGTCACGGATGCGCGTCTTCGGGAAAGGCGACGGATGGAGTTGAGCGCCGAACAAAGCGCCGAGATCGAATCGCTGAAGCGCCAGCGATTCGATACCCGCAGGGCCACCGTGCCGGCGCTCGAGGAGATTCTCTACGAACCGATGCCCGTGCTCGACCACGGGTTCGTGCGCGTCGTCGACTACATGGGCGACGACGGCGCGGTCGTTCAGGCGGCCCGGGTGTCCTATGGCAAGGGGACGCGAAGCGTGCGCGGCGACGCCGGGCTCATCAATTATCTCATGCGCCACCGGCACACGACGCCGTTCGAGATGTGCGAGATCAAGTACCACGTGAAGCTTCCCATCTTCGTCGCGCGCCAATGGATCCGGCACCGCACGGCCAACGTCAACGAGTACTCGGCCCGCTATTCGATCCTCGACAAGGAGTACTACGTGCCGCCGCCCGAGCACCTGGGTGCCCAGTCGAAAAGCAACCGCCAGGGACGCGCCGAGGTCCTCGACGACGACGAGGCCGCCCGCGTGCTCACCCTTTTGAAAAGCGACGCCGAGCGCTGCTACGCCCATTACGAGGAGATGCACAACGAGGACGCGGCGGGCGAGATCCTGGACCCCACGAGGCGCGGCCTGGCGCGCGAACTCGCGCGCATCAACTTGACGCTCAATACCTATACCCAGTGGTACTGGAAGATCGATCTCCACAATCTGCTTCATTTCCTGTCGCTCAGGGCGGACCCCCACGCCCAGTACGAGATCCGCGTTTACGCCGAGGTCATGCTCGAGACCCTCAGGCGCTGGGTTCCGTTGACCTATGATGCTTTCACGGAATACGCGATGGGCGGCGCGCGCATCTCGGCCAAGGGGCTCGCGGTGATCCGGCGCATGATCGCGGGCGAGAAGGTTTCCGCGGAGAAGAGCGGCCTCAGCAAGCGCGAATGGCTGGAAATCATGGAGACGGTGGCCCCAATGGGCCGCGAGGCGGCCGAAGCAACAACGCGCAAGGAATAGCAACGACGGCGAAGGTTTCGTTGTCGACGAGACGCGGCGGGATCGCAGCGCCCGATGCGGCGCGCCGCGAACGGATCATGGGCGATGAGGAGGATGACATGGCCAAGGTGGACACAACGATCAGGCTGGACGTGCCCGCCGACAAGGTGTGGTCCCTGATCGGCGGGTGGGTCGCGCTTCCCGACTGGTTGCCCGGGATCGAGGCTTGCGCGAGCGAAGACGGCGGACAGATCCGCCGCATCAAGACCGCTGATGGCCGCACGATCGTCGAGGAGCTTCGCTTCGCCGACAATCTTAAGCGCGCCTACAGTTACAATATCCTCGCCGGCATCGACGCGGTCTCGAACTACATCGGCACGCTTGGTGTCGCCGAAGACGGCGACGGGTGCGTCGTCACCTGGTCGGCCGAATTCGACCCCGTGGGTGCCGAAGACGCGGCCGTCGCGGGCATCCGCAACACGTTCGAAAGCGGGCTTCAGGCCATCAAGGCGGCGTTCGGCGGCTAACGCGTTGTCCGTTTAGTCGGCACCGGCCCACACGTGTAGGCGACACGTGTGGGCCGGTGCGATTCCACGTGCGTGGAAAACGATCCAAACGCCGCCGATCCGCCTTACAGGCGTGAAGCGATAGACCGGAAGACCCGGCCTTGGCGGCGCGAAGTGTTGGTTGCCTGCGCCCGTCCGCGTTCCCGCGCCTCTATTCGACGACGATTTTCGGCCGTGATGCGGCCTCGGCCTCGCGTGCTTGGGCGATCTTCGCGCCGATGGTCCGGGCGATCTCGAGATAGGTCTTGGCGTGGGCGCCTTCGGGATCGGAAATGACGATGGGGTGGCCGCCGTCCGAGGTTTCGCGAATCGCTATGTCCAAAGGAATCTCGCCCAGAAAATCGACCCCGAGCCGGTCGGCTTCGAGGCGCGCGCCGCCGTGGGCGAAAATCTCGGAGCGCGTGGCGCAATGCGGGCAGATGAAGTAGCTCATGTTCTCGATGATGCCGAGGACGGGGACGTCCACCTTGCGGAACATGTTGAGGCCCTTGCGGGCGTCGACGAGCGAGATGTCCTGGGGCGTCGAGACGATGACGGCGCCCGCGAGCGGCACGCGCTGGGCCATGGTGAGCTGGGCGTCGCCGGTGCCGGGCGGCATGTCGACGACGAGGATGTCGAGCGCGCCCCAGTTCACGTCGCGCATCATCTGCTCGAGCGCCATGCCCACCATGGGACCGCGCCAGACCATCGGGGTATCTTCGTCCACCAGGAAGCCCATGGACATGCACTTGACGCCGTAGTTCTTCAT
>JASMAE010000236.1 GCA_030754475.1 Rhodospirillales bacterium | reverse complement strand
GTCGAGGAACGCAATCCACTCGTCGTAGTGGCACTTGTTGAACTTCTTGGAATCGCAGCCGCCCTTCTGTTCGGCTTCCGCCTTGGTGTAGCGCGTCAGGGCCGTAGTCCACTTCTTGAAGGGCTTCATGTTGTCCGATTGGGTCTCGACGGTCTTGAAGAAGCTCGGCGACGCCTTCGCCTTCTCTGCCGCGGCCGACGCCGGTCCGACAACCGACCACCCCATCGCAAGACCGGCGGCGATCGCCAGAATCGTAAGGCCGCAAGCGCGGAAACGGCGCATTTCGCTCATGAATTCTTCCGCCATAAACGTACTCCGGCCACACCGTGGCGGCATCCAATTGACTGGAAAATTATACGTTTTCAGTGTCCGACCCGCAAGGCGAACGTCCCGTCCTCAAGCATACGTGAACGCGTTCGGCCCCAGTCTTGAGGGCCCCGCCCCGCTCCACGACCGCCCATGATTGACGTTTGCGCGCCCGCGACGATGTCGCGACAATCGCGCTTCCGGAATTGCGATCTGAGCCCGGGGGAGAGAAATCATGGCCGATCCGAGCCAATCGGATGAGCAGACGCCGGCGGAAACCGAAGAGGCAAAACCGCGCCGGCCGGTGAATTGGTTCGTCGTTGGCGGCGCCATCGCGCTTGTGGGGGCCATCGCCGCCTCGGTGTTCTTCGCGAACCGTTTCGTCGAGGACGAACGCGCCCGCAACCTCCAGGCTTGGCAGATCCGCCTCGGGATCGTCGCCGACAGCCGGGCAGCGGCGCTCAACGAGTGGATCGAACAGAATTTCGTCACGCTGCGCGAGCTCACCGAGAACGCCTCGCTCCAGCTCTATATGACCGAATTGCAAATGGCGGAGGGCGATCCCGACGCGGTGACCGACGAGCCGGCGCAGGCCTCGTATCTTCGCAACCTTCTCGTCGCCAGCGCGGAGCGCGCCGGCTTCAAGCCGCCGCCCACGGCGGGCGAAATCGACGCCAACATCGAGCGCGTCGGGGTGGCCGGCCTCGGGCTGACCGACGCCGACGGCAAACCCATCGTCAGCACGCCGTCGATGCCGCCCATCGCGGGCAAGATCCGGAGCGCGGTCGCGAAGGCGCTCGAGGGCGAACCGGCGATCATCGACATCTTCATGGGGGCGAGCAACCTTCCCACCATCGGTTTCGCCCTGCCGGTGTTCGGCGTTCAATCGGACGAGGGCGCCGAAGGGATCGGCGTCGTCGTCGGTTTGCGCATCGTCGACCAAAGCCTTTACAGTCGGCTTGTCCAGCCCGGTTCGACCGAGGCCACGGCGGAGACCTACTTCGTCCGGCGGACAAACGGAACGGTGGAATACCTTTCTCCCCTCGCCGACGGCACCCCGCCACTGAAGCGCACGCTCGCCATCGACACGCCCAACCTCGCGGCCGCGATCGCGATCGAGAAGCCGGGCGGTTTCGGCATCGTGAAGGACTATCTGGGTGAAGAGGTGCTGACCACTTCGCGGTCGATCGCAAACTTGCCGTGGGTCCTGATCCGCAAGATTACGCGCGACGAGGCTTTGTCGGAGGTCGAGAACCGCCTCAACACGATGCTGTACGTTTTCGTGACCATCATCGTCATCGTCACCGTCACTGTCATCGCTGTCTGGCGTCACGGAAGCTCGGTTCGCGCCACCGAAGCGGCCCAGAAGTTCCGGGTCTCGTCCGAGAGGTTCGAGAACATTACCAAGTTCATGAACGTCGTCAGCAATGTCTGACGTCAGCGCCCTTGGGACACATTGAGGGGTTTG
>JASMAE010000235.1 GCA_030754475.1 Rhodospirillales bacterium | reverse complement strand
CAGTCGGACGAAGCGGAACCCGTCCGAGCACCAGAGCACGATCTCCTCGGCGAGGCGCGACAGGTGCACCGCCAGGATCGCGCCGGCGCTTAGGTATTCGAGCACGAAGTCGCGATCGGACACGGCGTCGATCGAGTTCGCCGAAGGGCGGTCGAACCCGAGCGCGCGCGCACTCGCCCGGCGGTCGATGGGAAACGCGGTACCGGCAAGCGCGACCGCGCCGAGCGGGCTTTCGTTGGCGCGGCGCCGGCAATCGGCGACGCGGCCACGGTCGCGCCCGAACATCTCGACGTACGCCAACAGATGATGGCCGAGGGTGACCGGCTGCGCGGCCTGGGAATGGGTGAATCCCGGCATCAGGGTCGCGGCGTGGCGCTCGGCGTGATCGATCAGCACCGCCTGTAACCGCGTGAGCCGCAAATCAAGGGAATCGAGGGTCTCGCGCACCCACAACCGCAAATCCGTGGCCACTTGGTCGTTGCGCGAGCGCGCGGTGTGCAATCGTCCCGCGGCCTGCCCCACCAAGCGGGCGAGGCGTGCCTCGACGTTCATGTGGATGTCCTCGAGCGCGCGCTCGAATCGAAATGTTCCGCCTTCGATCTCGGCTTGGATGCGCTCGAGGCCCGCAAGGATGGCGTTGCCGTCCTTGGGCGATATAATAGCTTTATCCATCAACATGGCGCAGTGGGCTCGGGACCCGGCGATATCCTGGGCGTAAAGCCGCCGGTCGAATTCGATCGAGGTGTTGATCGCCTCCATAACGTCGGCGGGGCCGCTTTGGAAGCGGCCGCCCCAGATCGCGCTCTTGCCCTTGCCGGAGGCCTTCTTGCGCCGTTTTGTCGTCAACGCGCTTCACCGAGCGGGATCGTGGAAGAACACATCATCTTCATGAAGTCGGTCATGATGAAGTCGGCGAGGGGCCGAATCGTTTCCATGGGCTTGATCGTCGCCCTATTGGTGGCGGGGGGGCTCATTCTGTGGAAATCCCCGTGGCATGCAAGCATTGAAGCGAAGCGGTGCGCCCCGGGGGGCGACCGGTTCGCGAGCTTCGAGCGCACCGATCCGCCGCGCCCGCTCACGGCCGCCTTCGTCGATGCCGAGGGCGCGATGCGCTCCGTCGCCGACTATTCCGGCAAGGGTCTGGTGGTCAATTTCTGGGCGACCTGGTGCGGGCCTTGCGTGCGCGAGATGCCGGCGCTCGACCGCCTTCGCGAACAGATCGCGGGCGACGGGATCGACGTGATCGCACTGTCGGAGGACCGCGGCGGACCCGAGATCGTCGAAAGCTTTTACCGAAAGCACGATATTGCCGGCCTTGCGGTGCTCCTGGACGCCAAAAGACGCACGCTCCGCGAGGCCAAAGTCGCCAACCTTCCGACGACGCTGCTGATCGACCGGCGAGGAAACGAGGTCATCCGGGTCGTCGGCGTCGCCGAGTGGGACGCGCCTGAGATGGCCGCCTTCATCCGCACGTGCCTCGGCGGCGGCGACGCCGCCGGTTGAGTGCCGCACGCCGCCAACGCCAGGGGCTCGGATCGGAAATGCGCATCGCCACCTTCAACCCGGAGAGCTTGGGCGAGGGCGCCGGGCTGCCCAAGCTGGACGAACGCATCGCCGTCCTTCGACCCCAAATCCTGCACGTGCGCTACGACGGCGCGCAAGATTCGAACGGGAAAGGGATGCAGCCATGAGCGAAGATCGTCCCCCTTGGGTGGCGAGCGCGAAGATGCCGAGCGTTCCCCTGCCGGAGATGGCGTGCGACTGCCACGCCCACGTGTTCGGGCCGCGTCCGCGCTACCCGTTGATCGCCACGCCCAAGTACGAGCCGCCGCCGGATTCCTGGACCGGCGCGTACGAGAGACTGCATGCGCGCCTGGGCGTCGCGCGCGGGGTCCTGGTTCAGCCGAGCGTCTACGGCTTCGACAACGCGTGCATGCTGGACGCCATGGAGGAGATCGGCGAGCGGGTGCGCGGCGTCGCCGTGGTTCCGCCCGACGTGGACGAGGCCGCGCTCGAGCGCCTGGATGCGGCCGGGATCCGCGGCATTCGGATCAACTCCGGCCACGGCCTTTCCCTGGACGCCCTTGAGGCCTTGGCCGCGCGCATCCAACCGCTCGGCTGGCACATCCAGATATTCGTCGCCGAGGCGTCCGAGCTCGTCGCCATCGAAGCCCGGCTCCGCGCGCTCCCGGTCGAGACGGTCATCGACCACATGGGCCGCGTGCCTGCGGACCGGGGCCTCGACGATCCCACCTTTCGGGCACTCATCGGCCTCGTCGGCGATCGCGTCTCATGGGTCAAGATCTCGTGGGCGGAGACCCTTTCGGTCGCCCGCGCGCCGTTCACCGACGTGGACCCCATGGCCCGGGCCCTCATCGCGGCCGCGCCCGACCGCGTCGTCTGGGGGACAGATTGGCCGCATACGTCGGCGCCCCGGCCGCTTCCCGACGACGCCGATCTCGCCGACCTGGTGGCACGCTGGGCGCCCGACGATTCCGTTCGCCGCCGGATCCTGGTAGACAACCCCGCCCGCCTATATGGCTTC
>JASMAE010000234.1 GCA_030754475.1 Rhodospirillales bacterium | reverse complement strand
ACTGATCATCCTAATTGTTGGCGTCCTAGCTTGGGTAGGCGCTCGCAGTTGGTTCGTGGTTGCTGGCACCATGGCCTCATTCCTCTTGATCGGCTATTTCGGCATGTGGGAAGACACGATGGCCACCCTAGCTATTATTTCCGTAGCGACGTTTCTTTGTGTCGCTGTTGGCATCCCACTGGGGATCTTGATGGCGCGTTCCGATCGCACACAGGCTATGATTACACCCGCTCTGGATGTAATGCAGACAATTCCGAGCTTCGTTTACTTGATTCCAGTGGTCATGCTGCTGGGTATAGGCAAGGTGCCAGGCCTACTGGCTGTGTGCATATACGCCAGCCCGCCGATCGTGCGCCTGACGAATCTGGGCATTAGGTTGGTAGATAAAGATGTTTTGGAGGCTGCAGAGGCGTTCGGTGCAAGCTACCGTCAGAAACTGTTTGGTGTTCAAATGCCATTAGCGCTGCCTAACATATTTGCCGGCGTGAACCAGACCATAATGATGGCGTTGGCGATGGTAGTTATTGCCTCAATGATCGGCGTGAAGGGCTTGGGCTTGCCGGTGCTACGAGCAATTTCTAACCAGTACCTGGCTCTGGGGTTGATGAACGGTCTGGCCATCGTGGCGCTAGCTATTATTTTTGATCGTATCTCTCAGAATTTCGGCAAGCGACTTCAAAAACACCGGGAAGGTGGGCTAGGTGTCTAAAATCCAAGTTGAAATTAAGAATCTCTATAAGATTTTTGGAGCGAACCCCCTTAGCGTAATTGATAATGTCAGGGACGGAGCTTCTAAGCAGGAACTGCTGGAGAAGCACGATCACGTGCTCGGATTGAAAGATGTGAACGTCCGTATTCCAGCCCGTGGTATTCAGGTTATTATGGGTCTGTCCGGGTCTGGTAAATCCACCCTAATCCGGCATATCAACAGGCTTATAGAACCCACATCCGGTGAGATTATTGTCGACGGCCGCAATGTTTTGGAGATGGACGTAACTGAATTGCGTGATTTCCGACGGTTCAAAGCATCCATGGTGTTTCAGCGCTTCGGCCTGTTTCCGCACCGCACGGTTCTGCGCAACGTCACCTACGGCCTTAAGGTGCAGGGACTCGATCGCGAAAGCCGACGCGAAAAGGCGCGCCAGTGGGTCGACCTCGTGGGCCTCTCGGGTTACGAGGACATGTACCCGAGCGAGCTTTCAGGCGGCATGCAACAGCGCGTTGGCTTGGCCAGAGCGCTCGCGACAGACGCCGACATCCTGTTGATGGACGAGGCGTTCAGCGCGCTCGATCCCTTGATCCGCCGCGAGATGCAGGACCAGCTAATCGCGCTCCAGAACAAGCTCCACAAGACCATCGTTTTCATCACCCACGATCTGGATGAAGCACTGCGAATCGGGGACAACATTGCGATCTTGCGAGATGGGTCCATCGCGCAAGAAGGATCGCCGCAGGACATCATCCTGAATCCAGCGGATGATTATGTGGCCGACTTCACCAAGGACATTAACCGCGGCCGTGTTCTGCAGGTTGCTTCCATCATGGATAGCAAGAAGCCGGGTGCCGGGCCTAAGATCGAGCGAAACATGGTGATAGAGGATGCGCTGCAGGTGCTCTCGAATGCTGGTGCGACGACGGCTATCGTCACTCATAACGCCAAGTCTGTTGGTTCGGCCGACGTGCACAAGATGATTGCCGCCCTCGCCAAGCCGAAAGTTGGAACTGGCCATACCGAGACCTATAGCTAGAGTGCGGTGGCGTGTCGGCGCGCCGAACTGAGAGACTCTAGCTTGCCCTCACTGAACGAAGGTCGAATCGGGCCTTTTCGGGTTGATGGTTTTGGGTGCTGGTGGGCGATACGCGAGGCTGCTGTGGGGTCTTACCGTATTGTAGTGCTGCCAGATGCGCTCCACCCGCTTGTGGTTCACGATCCAGCCTTACAACCGCAGCATCGCCGCGATCCGGCGGTAGCCGTAACGACTATACTGACTCGCCAACCAGATGATCGCTATCGTCAACGCTTCCTCATTGTCAGGCACCACACGCCGATGCCGTTGCGTCGATCGGAACTGGCCAAGGACCCGGCAGATTCGACGTTCCGATGCCCCGAGCCTCTGACGGGCGTGAACAACACACCGCCGGCGGCGCCCGGGGCTTAGAAGTTTCCCTCCGCGGCTTCCTTGAGGATCAGCTTGTCCAGCGTCAGGTCCGCCACAGCTCGACGGAGACGGGTGTTCTCACGTTCAAGGTCCCTCAGACGACGCGCCTGGTCCAGCTTCAGGCCGCCGTACTACCGACGCCACCGGTAATAGGTCTGTTCAGTGATCTCTAGTTCTCGGCAGGCTTCGGCAACCTTCTGTCCTTGCGCCGGTGTCCGGGGCCACCTAGACGGACAGTGCGCTAGGCGATCGCGTGCACTTGGGCATCGACGACGGCTAGCGCGCTCATGTTCACCAGACCCCGCGCGGTTACCGCGGGTGTCAATACGTGGGCGGCGGCGGCACCCAAGAGGATCGGCCCGACCGAAATACCCTCGCCTAGCGCCTTCAACAGGTTGAACGCAATGTTGGCGGAGTCGAGGGTCGGCAGCACGAGTAAGTTGGGCTGGCCGGAAAGGCGCGAATTGGGGAAGACGCGCTCGCGGATCTCCTCGTTCAAGGCGGTGTCGGCGCGCATCTCGCCTTCCACCTCGAGTTCGGGTGCGCGAAGGCTGAGAAGGCGCACCGCTTCACGCATCTTGAGAGCGGACGCGGTATCCACGGTTCCGAAGTCCGAATGCGAAAGCAGCGCCGCCTTGGGCACCAAGCCGAAACGGCGGACGAATTCGGCCGCCAGCAGCGTCATCTCGACAACCTCGTCGGTCGATGGGTCGGCGCTCACGTGCGTGTCGCACAGGAAGTAGGCGCCGGTTGGCAATAAGAGCACGTCCAGTGCCGCGACCGTGGGGGCGCCTTCGCTGACGCCGAGGACGTCGAGGACGTGCTTCAGGTGGCGATCGTATTCGCCAAAGGTGCCGCAGATCATGGCGTCCGCCTCGCCGCGCTTGACCATAAGCGCGGCGATGACGGTGGTGTCGGTGCGAATGATCGTGCGCGCGGCGTCGGGCGAGACGCCGCGGCGTTCCATGATCCCGTGATAGGTCCGCCAGTAGGCGTCGTAGCGGGGATCTTCCTCGGGGTTGACCAACTCGAAGTCGCGCCCAGGGCGGATGCGCAGGCCCAGCCGCTCGATCCGTGCTTCGACCACCGCCGGCCGGCCGATGAGGATCGGGCGTGCGAGCCCTTCATCGAGGACGACCTGGACCGCCCTAAGCACGCGGTAGTCCTCGCCCTCGGCATAGACGAGGCGCTTGGGCGCATTCTTCGCCTGATCGAAGATGGGCCGCATCAGAAGCCCGGTGCGGAAGACGAACTCGCCGAGGCGATCGCGGTAAGCGTCGAAGTCTTTGATCGGGTGCGCAGCCACACCTGAGTCCATGGCCGCCTTGGCGACCGCCGGCGCCAACTGAACGATGAGGCGGGGGTCGAACGGCTTGGGGATCAGGTACTCGGGCCCGAATTGCAGCTCTTCATTGGCATAGGCCTTGGCCACGATCTCCGACGATTCGGCGGTCGCCAGATCGGCGATCGCTTTCAGACACGCCGCCTTCATCTCCTCGTTGATGGCGCGCGCGCCCACGTCCAGCGCACCGCGGAAGATGAAGGGAAAGCAGAGAACGTTGTTGACCTGGTTCGGATAGTCCGACCGGCCGGTCGCCACCATGGCGTCGGGACGCGCGGCCATCGCGTCCTCGGGCGTGATCTCCGGAACCGGGTTGGCAAGCGCCATGATCAGGGGGCGTTCGGCCATGGTCTTCAACATCCGGGGCTCGAGCACGCCGGGCACCGAGACGCCGAGGAAGATATCGGCGCCATGGAGCGCGTCGGCGAGTGAGCGCGCCTCGGTCTTAGTCGCGTAGCGGCGCTTTTCCGGCGTCATTTCGCCGGTGCGCCCGGCGTGGACCACGCCCTGGCTGTCGACCAGCGTGATGTTCTTCTTGCGAAGCCCCATGTGCACGAGCAAATCGAGACAGGCGATTCCGGCCGCGCCAGCGCCGTTGGCGACGAGGCGTACCTTGCGGAGGTCCTTCTTCGCGATCCGAAGGCCGTTGACGATGGCGGCGCCGGCGACGATGGCGGTGCCGTGCTGGTCGTCATGGAATACTGGGATGTTAAGCCGCTCACGCAGCCGGCGCTCAATTTCGAAGCACTCCGGCGCCTTGATGTCCTCAAGGTTGATGGCGCCGAAAGTCGGCTCGAGGCTGGCCACCACGTCGACGAACCGATCGACATCGGTCGCGTCCACCTCGATATCGAAGACGTCGATACCGGCGAACTTCTTGAACAGCACAGCCTTGCCTTCCATGACCGGTTTGGCGGCAAGCGGCCCGATCGCGCCGAGTCCCAGTACCGCCGTACCGTTCGAGATGACGGCAACCAGGTTGCCCTTCGCGGTGACCGTGAAGGCCTCATCGGCGTTGTCGACGATGGCGCGGCACGCCGCCGCGACGCCCGGCGAATACGCCAGCGCAAGGTCGCGCTGGGTTGCGAGCGGTTTGGTCGGGATGATGGCGAGCTTGCCCGGCGGCTTGCGGCGGTGGTAGCTGAGTGCCGTCTGTTCGAGGGCCTCGGCTCTGGCGTTGCGCGCATCGGAGTTTTTTGGTGACATAGCGACTCTCTTATGATCTGCGGCGATTGAGTGGCTCGGTCGAATGATGATCCGCAAGCGTAGGCTTGCTGGTCACGCCCCGGCAACAGAATTCCCTCGCCTCGATCGTTATTCGTCGGCATGGAATCGCACCAGTCCCAACCCTTGCCCACCCACCCACGGAATGGTTCCCTTGGAGGGGCCGGGTGGGGTTGCGGGCTGGAGCCTACTCCACGGATAAGGCGCGCGCCTCCGCCTCGGGGGGGGCCCGCGCGGGGGGGGGCGCTATCCTCGCCGGCCCCGCACGCGCCCCTAGCCGCGCCCCTGCCGCCCGGATGGTTAAACCCCATGGATCCAAGCCCGCAAAGCCGCCACGCGCACGGACTCGCGTATTCCGCGGCCGGCATGATTGTGATCAGTCCCGATGCGCTGCTCTTGCGCCTGATCCGGGACGCGGACGTGTGGGAAATTATCTTCTACCGCTCGCTCCTTACCTGGCTCAGCCTCGCGGTCTTGCTGACGTTTCGCTACCGGGGCCGACTGTTTGGGTTGTGGCGGGGCGCGGGCCGCGCCGGTGCCGCGTCCGCAGTGCTGATGGGGGTCAGCAACTTCGCCTTCGTCGGCGCAATCCTGAATACGACGGTCGCCAACACACTGGTGATCATTGCGACCATGCCGCTGTTCGCGGCGGTGCTCGGCTGGCTGCTGATCCGCGAGCGGGTGCGGCTGAGGACCTGGATCGCAATCTCCGTAGCGTTTTCCGGCATCGTCGTCATCTTCGCCGAATCGCTGGGGACCGGAAACTGGATCGGCGATCTGATGGCCATGACGGCGGCGCTGATGCAGGCCTTGAACCTGGTGATTTTGCGCACCACCGGGCCGCGCGACATGTCGGGTGCGGTTTGTCTGTCGGGTTTCGCGGGAGCGGCATTGCTGTTGCCGTTCGCCTCACCGGCCGCGGTCGGTGCACACGATCTCGGAATCCTGGCGCTTCTCGGGCTGGTGGTCCTGCCCTTGGCGCTGACGCTCTTCATTGCCGGCGCGCGCACCGCGCCGGCCGCCGAGGTCGCCCTGATGGCACTCTTGGAGACCGTGCTGGGGCCGCTTTGGGCCTGGCTCGGGGTCGGTGAGGTGCCGAGCGTGCGGGCGCTCGCAGGCGGCGCGCTGGTACTTGGCGCCATCCTCGCCAACGCCCTTCTGGCGCTAAGGGAAGGACGGTCCGGGCAGTGGCGTTTACGTCTTGATGCCGACAAGAGGTCCCCTCGCATGCCCTGAAGCTGCGAGAAGCTTGCGACGCCCGTCCCTTTACAACGTCGGCGAGTGCTCGAAGAAGGTGGATACTGCGGCGCTGGCGACACCGACCTTGAAGCGCTCGATCGAGAAGGGGGCGATGTCCATGGAGGGGGCAACGCCGCGGATCGTTTCGGCGACAAGGCGCGCGCAGAGCGGCCCGCTGGTGAAGCCCACCGAGGCCAGCGAGACGAAGAGTCCCGGCAATCCGGGCACGGGGCCGAGCACGGGGCTTCCGTCGATTATGATATTGATGAAGCCGGTCCAGGTGCGGAGCAATCGCAGCTCGGCGAGCTGTGGCACCAGGCGCGCCGCGACCCAGAGATTGCCCGCGATGCTGGACCGAAGCACCCGGGGGTTGGCCGCGTCGGAATCCTCGTCCGCCGGCCAGCCGCCGCCGACGATCATGGAGCCGTCGGACGCCTGCTTGAGCGTCAGCCGCCGTCCCATGTGCTGGATCAAGTGTGGGACGAGGGGCGCCGCCGTTTCCGTCACGTTCATGTGGAGCGCCCGGCGGTTCACCGGAAGCTCCACGCCCACCATCGCCGCGACCTCGCCGGACCACGCGCCCGCGGCGACGACCACGCGGCGTGCGCGGATCCGACCACGGCTGGTTTCGGCTTCGAAGGCGTCGCCGTTCCGCGCGAGCGCCCGAAGCTCGGTGTGGCGGAAGAAGCGCGCGCCCGCGCGCTCGGCGCCGCGCGCCAGCGCCGGGGTCGCGAGGATCGGGTTCACCTTGCCCTCGTATGGACAAAAGCTCGCGCCGATCACGGCGTCGGAGAAGTAGGGTGCGAGCGCGCCAAGCTCGTTTCCGCTGACGACGCGCGAATCGACGCCGCACTCGCGCTCGCGCGCCGACTTGCGCTCCAAGAGGCGCATTTCTTCGTCGGTCTCGGCGACCATGAATCCGCCCTCGGCGCTGAACTCGATGTCGCAGTCGAGCTCATGGCTAAGTGCGCGCCAGACTTCGATGGCCTCGACGTAGATCGGCAGCGGCCGCTGGGTGGCGGCGATCGCGTCCGGATCCTCGACCCGCGCCCAATGGGAAAGGATCTGGACGTGCAAAGAGCCCGCGTTGGTTCCCGACGCCTGGGTGTTCAAGTCGTGGCGGTCGATGACGGCGACCTCCACGCCCTCGCGCGCCAGATAGTAGGCAAGCGCGCAGCCCATGATGCCGCCGCCGACCACGAGCACATCGGTGTCGGCGATCATCGCCGTTCACCCGGCTTGTCCGCGTCGCGGATGCGGGCCGGGCCTTTCTCGAGGTACTCGGCGTAGCGCATCATCGGCAATTCGAAGCGGTCGTTGGTGCGAACGTAGAGGCTTCCGAACAGCCGCCCGACCGGGCTGTACGCGGCCGCGTCGATGGTGAGGGTGTCGTCGTCGATCAGCTCGTCGCGCACGTGCATCCACAGAATCTCGCCGACCACCACCTGGCGGAAGGAGCCGAACTCGAGCGCCGCCAGTCGGCGGCACTCCATGGCGACCGGCGATTCGACGATGCGGGCGGGCGCGACGGCGACCGAGGGCGCGAGCGTGAGGCCGGCGGCGTCGGTCTCGCTGGTCTCGGGCGGGAAGTCGACGGCGCAGACGTTCATGCGCTCGGCGATCGCCTCGTCCACGAGGTTGACGACGAACTCGCCGGTCTCGTGGATGTTCTTCGTCGTGTCCTTGATTTCGCCGGCGTGCACCGATTGGGCGCCGTGGACCTGGAGCCCGAGCACGATCACCGGCGGGTCCTCGCCCATGTAGTTGAAGGCGCTGAAGGGCGCGGCGTTGTCGACGCCGGCCGCACTGCGGCTCGTCACCAGCGCGATTGGCCGCGGCACGATGAAGCCGGCGATCAGCTTGTAACGGTCCTTCGGCGCGAGCGGCGCCATTTCGATCAACATGGGTGCTCTCCGGGCAGCCGATCGCGCTCGCGGCCCTGGTGAGGCCTACTCGGCGGCCGCGTCCAGCGTGCCTACGCCGAACCGGGCGAGGCCGTCGCGGAGCTCGGTCAAGTGCGGTTCGGCGAGGGGCTTGAGCGGGAGCCGGGGGTAGCCTCCCGGAAGGCCGCGGATGTTCATGGCCGCCTTGGTGGCGCAGTACATGTTGCGGTCCTGGCCGTCCAGGAACAGGCGGAACTCGAGCCCGGTGCGCTGGAGGCGCGCCGCCGCCTCGTCGTCGCCCGATTCGATGGCGCGGAACAGCCCGATGGTGAGCTCCGGCCAGACGTTGGAGTAGGTGTCGATCCAGCCTTCGGCGCCCAGTTTCATGGCCGCGATCCCGAACATGGTCGAAGGCCCGATGAGGATGCGGATGCGATCGCCGGCAAGCACGTGGGTCAAGTAGAAGTTGTTGAAGTCGAAGGAACTGTCCTTGATGGCAACTACGCATTCGACGTCGGCGAGCCGCCGCACGAGGGCGGGCGTCAGGTCGAACGACAGCGACGGCAGGTTGTAGAGCATTACCGGGATCTTGACCGCGTCCGAGACCGCCTCGTAATGCGCGATGACGTCTTCGACAGACGGTTTCACGAAGTAGGGCGGGATGATCATCACGCCATCGCAGCCCACCTCACGGGCGTAAGCCGTCAGCTCGATCACGTCGGGGGTGCGGATCGCGCCGGTGCCCCCGATCACCGTAATTCGCCCGGCCGCCGCCTCGACGGCCAGCGCCAGCACGCGCTTGCGCTCTTCGGTGGTCTGGGCCCAAAACTCGCCCGTGCAGCCGTTGGCGACCACGCCGCCCGCGCCCTGGGCGACCAGGTTTTCGATGTTGCGGCGAAAGCCGTTCTCGTCGATGGCGCCGTCGGCATCGAACGGCGTGACCACCGCGGTGAAGGGGCCGTGCCAGTCCACCGTCGTTCTGTCCATGGAGTTTCCTCCGCGAATTCGCGCGCACTCAAGACCCGCCCGCGTATTAAGACCGCGCGCGGGCCGCGACGCAAGGGGTGGGCGCGCTTGCGCCCGGCGGCTCGGCGGCCTTGTTCGCGAGAGCCGCTGGGGCTAGCCTTCGGCGTTTCCGCCTGCCCGCTTATACGAAGCGCGAAGGACCCGCCATGAAGCATCCCCGAGAGCGCATCGCGTACTCCGCCATTGCCGAGCGCCCGCCGCTCGCGCTCCCGGACGGTGCCACGCTGGTGGTCTGGCCGGTGGTCAACGTCGAGGAATGGGAGATCACGCGGGCCATGGCGCGCCACGCCTCGGGTCCGCCCATGGGGGTGGCGCAAATCCCCGATTTTCCCAACTGGACGTGGCACGAATACGGGATGCGGGTGGGGTTCTGGCGGCTTCGCGACGCTTTCGCGAAACTCGGGATCACGCCGACGCTTTCTTTGAACGCGGGCGTCTGCGAGACCTGCCCGGCGGTGCCGCAGGCCGCGCGCGACGCCGGCTGGGAGTTCATGGCGCACTGCGTTGTGCAGATGCCGATCTCGCAGATCGAGGACCAGCGCCAGATGATCCGCCGCTCGGTCGAGATCATCGAGGAGTTCACGGGCAAACGCCCGCGCGGCTGGCTGGGGCCGGGCCGCAGCCAGACTTACCATACCCTCGACTACGTGGCCGAGGCCGGGCTCGAATACTTCGCCGACTGGATCCTGGACGACCAGCCGATCATGGTGGAGACCGCGCACGGGCCCATCGTTTCGATCCCCTATACGGTCGAGATCAACGACATCACCGTCAACGTGTCGCACATGCAGCCCTCGGACGGGCTGATGCGGCGCGCCGTCGACGCCTTCGATCGCCTGTATGCCGAATCCAAGGCCTCGGCCCGGGTGATGGCGGTCGGCGTGCACCCCTACGTCTCGGGCGCGGCGCACCGGATCCGTTACTTCGAGGAGATGCTCGCCTACTTCGCCAAGCACGACGGTGTCGTATTCTGGACCGGCGAGCAGATCCTGGACTGGTTCAAGGCCGAGATCGGCAAGCAAGGCATGGCCGAGATCGGCAAGCAAGGAGAGTCGCGGTGAAGACCGAAACCCTGAGTGATATTGCCGAATCCATCCAGAATCTTCCGACCGACGCCGACCGCCTCAAGCGCCTGGTGGCCACCGTGGAACGCGCCAACGCGTGCGTCCAGGAGCAGGCGAAGCGCCTCGCCGTCGACGCCGCGCCCGCCGATTACCTGCGCGTCCTTCTCCGCGAGCGGGATTCGATCCGATGACGGACTTGGCCAACCTCAGCCTGATCGAAACCGCAACGGCAATCGCCGCGGGCGAGGTCACGTCCGAAGCGGCGACGGCCGCGACCGTGAGCCGGCTCAAAGAGCGGGGAACGCTTCTCAACTGCGTGATCCGGCTCGAGGAAGACGACGCGCTTGAAGCTGCTCGCGCCGCCGACCGCGCCCGGGCCAAGGGCGAGATCGAGGGGCCGCTGCATGGCGTCCCGATGGCCCACAAGGATTTGTTGTTCCGAGCAGGGAAAGTGGTGAGCTGTGGCGCCAAGATCACCCGCGACTTCGTTCCCGACCATACCGCAAGCGTGCTCACGAGCCTCGAGGACGCGGGCGCGGTCTACGTCGCGGCGTTGCACTTGTCCGAGTTCGCGCGCAGCCCCACCGGCCACAACGATCACTTCGGACCCTGCCGCAACCCGTGGAACACGGAGCACGTGACCGGCGGCTCGTCGAGCGGATCCGGCGCGGCGGTCGCCGCGCGCCTGGTGCCGGCGGCGCTGGGCTCGGATACCGGGGGCTCGGTCCGCCTGCCCGCGGCCATGTGCGGCGTTGTCGGGCTGATGCCGACGCAAGGGCTGGTCAGCCGGGCCGGGGTCATGCCGCTTTCGTGGTCCATGGACACCGTCGGCCCGCTCGCCAGGACGGCGGCCGATTGCGCGCGCATGCTCTCGGTGATCGCAGGCATCGACGCGGGCGACCCGACGACCCGCGCCGAGCCGGTTCCCGACTACGAGGCGGGCTTGGCGAAGGGCCTCGATGGCGCCACGATCGCGGTGCCCCGCAACTGGTACTACGACGACGTCTCGGACGCCGTCGCCGAGGCGCTGGACGAAAGCCTCAAGGTCCTGCGCGAGGCCGGCGCGAAAACGGTGGAGACGGAAGTTCCCGATATGGCGCTGATCGACGACGTCCAGCACGTGCTCCGCGAGGTCGAGACGGCGACCGTGCACAGCCGCTGGATGAAGACCCGGCCCGAGGACTACTCCGACCAGGTCCGCACCAGGACCGAGCCGGGCTTCTTCTATACGGGAACGCGCTATTGCGAAGCGATGCTGCTGCGCGGCCCGATCCTCGAGGATTTCCTGAAACAAGCCTTCGCCGGTGCCGACATGGTGCATCTGCCGGCGGTCTCGATCCCGGTTCCGACCATCGCCGAATCGACCGCAGGGGGGCCTGAGAACATCCAGAAGATCATCCGCCGGATCGGGCGCTGCACGCGCCACATCAACTATCTCGGCCTGCCCGCCATCAGCGTTCCATGCGGGTTCGCGGACGCGGGCCTTCCGGTCGCCTTCCAGCTCGTGGGACGGCCCTTTGCCGAGGCCCGGTTGCTGGCGGCCGCGCACGCCTACCAGTCCTTGACCGATTGGCACGCAATCGCGCCGCCCACGGACTAGATCAGCCGCCCTCCGAGGCGTATTCGAGGTAGCGCCGCATGAGGGTCATGGTGACGGGCCCCGGTTTGCCGTCGCCGATCGCTTGGCCGTCGATGCGGGTCACGGGCATCACCATAATCGAGGCGTTGGTCTGAAACGCTTCGAGCGCGCCCTTCGCCTCGGCGACCGTGAACGGGCGCTCGACGAAGCGGATGTTCATCTCGCGCGCGAGCTCGATGGCGGTGGCCCGGGTGATGCCGGCGAGGATGTCGGGCGAGATGGGGCGCGTGAGAAGGTGGCGATCGGGAGTTATGATCCAAGCGTTGGCCGCCGAGGCCTCGGTCACGAAGTCGTCCGCGTCCACCTGCCAGGCGTCGAAGCAGCCCTCGTCGACGGCGCGCTGCTTGGCGAGCACGTTGGGAAGAAGCGAGGTCGACTTGATGTCGCGGCGTCCCCAGCGGATGTCGGGTGTGGTGATCACGGCGACGCCGTCCTTGAGCGCTTCGGGATCGGGCGGGGCGATCGCGCGCGCGTAGATGATGAGCGTGGTCTCGGCGTCGGGTGGAATGGCGGCGCCGCGCGGTGCGGTACCGCGCGTCATCTGCACGTAGACCATGCCCCAGCGAACGCGGTTGCGCCGCACCACCTCGCGCATGACGCTCTCCAACGCCGCGCGCCCCATGGTCGGCGCCATGCGCACCTCGCCCAGCGAGCGCTCGAGGCGGTCGAGATGCGGCGCCTCGTCGACCAGGCGCGCGCCATGCACCAAGATCACCTCGTAGACCGAATCCGCGAACTGAAGCCCGCGGTCCTCGACGGCGACGCCAGCGTCGCGCATGGGCACGAAACGGCCGTTCACGTACGCGGTGCGGGGCACGAGCGCGAGACCCTACGCCGCGCCCGCGCCGACGCGCTCGCGGCCGTGGGGGGCCGCGAAGTCGATCTCGGGGCCCTTGGGCACGATTCCGGTGGGGTTGCGACGCTCGCTAATGGAATAGTAGCCCCGCTTGTAGGTCTCGGGCGCCACCGTCTCGGCGACGCCGGGCAACTGATAGAGCTCGCGCACATAGGCCCAAAGGTTCGCATAATCCACGAGGCGGCGCTTGTTGCACTTGAAGGCGCCGTAGTAGGCGACGTCGAACCGCACCAGCGTTGGGAACAGCCGCCAGTCGGCTTCGGTCAACCGCTCGCCGGTGAGATAGCGCCTCGTCGCCAGCCTATCGTCGAGGTCGTCGAGGGTGGCGAACACCTCGTCGAAGGCCTCCTCGTATGAGGCCTGGGTGGCGGCGAAGCCGGCCCGGTAGACGCCGTTGTTGACGGTCCGGTAGACGCGCTCGTTGAGGGCGTCGATCTCGGCGCGCATATCCGCGGGATAGAGGTCCGGCGTCTCGTGCGCGAAGGCGGTGAAGGCGTCGTTGAACATTCGGATGATCTCAGACGACTCGTTGCTGACGATGGTCTCGCGCCGCTTGTCCCACAGCACGGGTACGGTCACGCGCCCGGTGTAGCGGGCATCGGCCCGCGTGTAGAGCTCGTGCAGGGCGGCGGCGCCGTCAACGGAATCGCGGTGGCGCGCGTCGCCCGCATCGAAAACCCAGCCCTGGTCGGTCCGCCTGGGCGCCACCACGCTGAGCCCGATCGCGTCGTCCAAGCCCTTGAGCCGGCGCACGAGCAACGCCCGGTGGGCCCAGGGACACGTGATCGCCACGTAGAGGTGATAGCGGTCCGCTTCGGCCGCGAAGTCCCCTGCGCCGCCGGGTCCCGGCGCACCGTCGCGGGTGACCCAGTTGCGGAAAACCGACTCCGAGCGCCGGAAGCGGCCGTCGCGACCCTTGAAGTCGGGACCGAGCTCGTCGGTCGTCCAGACGCCGTCGACCAGCATGCCCATGGCGCGTCCTCCCTGTGGCGACGCCTAATGTGCCCCCCCCGGCCCGCCCTGACAACCGCAGACGAAGCGATTGACCGAGGCCGCGCGCCGCGCCACCATGTGTCATTAACCCCGCACCAACCCCGAACCGAGAAAGCCCCAATCCGTGAACAGCGCGCTGTTTGATCCGTTCTCCCTTCGCGGGCTTCGGCTCGCCAACCGGATCGTCGTCGGACCCATGTCCCAGGCCTGTGCCCGCGACGGCGACGCGAGCGACTGGCACCTTATGCATCTCGGCTAGTTCGCGATCTCGGGAAGCGGCCTGGTATTGAGCGAAGTGGTGTCGGTTTCGGCGCGCGGGCGCTCTTCGCCGGGCACGCTCGGGTTGTACTCGGACGCGAACGAGCGCGCGCTCGCCCGTGTAATTCGATTCTGCAAGGCTTTCGGCGCGGCGCGCATGGGCGCCCAGATCGGCCACGCCGGCCGCAAGGGGCCGACCGCGCTGCCCTGGGAAGGGGGCGCGGTCCTTCGTCCCGACGCCGGCGGCTAGACGACGGAAGCGCCGTCGGCGGTGGCCTACGGGGACGGCTTCGCCGCGCCCGAGGCCCTCGACGAACGCGGGCTCGAACGTATCCAGGGGGATTTTGTCGCCACCAGCGCGAGAGCGGCCCGTGCCGGGTTCGATACCGTCGAGATCCACGCCGCCCACGGCTATCTTCTGCACCAGTTTCTCTCGCCGCTCGCGAACCGGCGCACCGACGACTATGGCGGCGGCCTTGCGAACCGCATGCGTTTTCCACTAGCGGTCTTCGCCGCCGTCCGAGACGCCTGGCCCGCGGACAAGCCGCTCGGAGTCCGAATCTCGGCGGTGGACGGCATCGACGGCGGGTGGTCGATGGACGATTCGGTCGCGTTCGCGAAGCGGCTTCGAGAACTTGGCTGCGACTTCATCGATGTCTCGTCCGGCGGTATCGTCGCCGAGGCGGCGCTTCCGCGCGGACCCGGCTATCAGGTGGACCTTGCCGCCGAGCTGAAGGCGGCGGTGGCCGTCCCGGTGATCGCCGACGGTGGGATCACCGAGCCCTTGCAAGCCGAAACCATCGTTCGTTCCGGCCAAGCCGACCTCGTCGCGCTCGCCCGCCAGATGCTGAAGGAGCCACGCTGGCCTTGGCGTGCGGCCGCGGAGTTGGGCGCGAGCGCCGCGGGCCCGCCACCCCATGTCGTCGGGTTCGAGGGCGTGCGGGCCGAGTGGGGCGGCGGGCCGGACGCGGCCGAGCCCGACTGAGGGTCAGCCGCCACGGCCCGCGGAGGGCAGCAGTCCCGGGCGATGCGCCGCGGTGTCGTCGCGGAAGATGCAGATCTTGCCCGCCGCCCGGCCGCCCACGGAGTGGGTTGCTTGGGGCCGCCGGGCGGGGGTGCGGGCCGGTGCCGAGTAAACGGATCTTGCGCCGGCGTGCGCCCCGTGGGTGGCGCCAGGAGGGAGTGGACGGAATGCCCAATACGGCTCAGGAATCGACCCAGGAGTTTGCATTGATCGTCGGCGCGGGCAACGGCCTGAGCGCGTCGCTCACGCGATTGTTTGCGAGAGAGGGCATGCGCGTGGCGCTGGTCGCGCGAGACGTCGTCAAGCTCGAGGCCCTGGTGGACGAGACGGGTGCGCGCGCCTATGCCTGCGACGCGACCCAAGAGCACGACGTCGCGGCGCTGTTCGAGGCGGTGGCCGGCGAACACGCGGCCCCGGACGTGGTCGTCTACAACCCGAGCTACCGCGTTCAAGGGCCCGTGGCGGAGCTCGATCCGGGGGAAGTGGAGAAATCCCTGATGGTGAGCTGCTTCGGCGGCTTCCTGGTGGGCCAGGCGGCGGCCCGCCAGATGCAGGTGCGTGGTTCGGGCTCGATCCTATTCACCGGCGCGTCCGCCAGCGTCAAGGGCTACGTCAACTCGGCGCCCTTCGCCATGGGCAAGTTTGGATTGCGCGGGCTCGCCCAAAGCATGGCCCGCGAGCTGGCGCCGAAGAACATCCACGTGGCCCACTTCGTGATCGACGGCGGCATCCGTCAGGGCCCGCACGATCCCCGATCGCCGGGCCGGGGGCCCGATGGCATGCTGGACCCCGACGCCATCGCCGAGACCTACCTGGCGATCCATCGCCAACACCGCAGCGCCTGGACCTGGGAGGTGGAGCTCAGGCCCTGGGTCGAGACGTTCTGAAGCGCGCGGCGATCATGGCGCGGCCGCCACCAGGTCGATCTCGACGAGAAGTTCGGGGCGCGCGAGACCCGAGACGACCACGGTGCTCGACGCCGCTTTGTGCTGACCGAGGGTGCGTTCGCGCGCCGCGCGCAAGGGCGGGAAATGGCTCGCGTCAAGAAGATAGGTATTGGTCTTGACCACGTTCTCGGGGCCCATTCCGGCGTCCGTCAAGATCGCGATCAGGTTCCTCCACACGAGATCCGCCTGGGCGTCGATTCCGTCCGGCACGCGACCGTCGTCCGTGATCGCCACCTGGCCGGAGACGTGCAGCCACCGGGCGCCGGCGGGGGCCTCGACGGCATGGTCGTAATGGCCGAACGGCCCGGCTACGGCTGCGGGGTTGTAAGTTTTTAACATGGCGAAATCCTATCCCAATTGATGTGCGCCACCGCCGATGCGCGCGCAATCGCGCCTTCATCGTGGCGAGCGTTCCGTGCTATTATAATGGCGGGAAACGAAACGGAATATCGAGGGCTTTGGAAGTTTAGCCATGGCGCAACCGAAAGAAGGTGTTCGTCATCTCACGGGTCCGCAGAAGGCGGCGACGTTCATGCTGGCGCTGGATCATGAGAACGCGCGTCAGTTGTTTGAGCTGATGGACGATGAGGAGATCCGGGAGCTTTCGCAGACGATGGCGAACGTTGGGACGATCCAGTCAGCGACGGTTGAGCAGCTTTTTCTGGAGTTTGCGGACCAGATTTCAGGCTCGGGGTCGTTGGTGGGATCGTACGATTCGGCGGAGCGTTTACTGCGCAATACGCTGGACGACGAGCGGGTCGGCCAGATCATGGACGATATCCGGGGTCCGGCGGGGCGGACGATGTGGGACAAGCTCGGCAACGTGAACGAGGCGGTTCTGGCGAACTATCTGAAGAACGAGTATCCGCAGACGGTCGCGGTTGTGTTGTCGAAGGTGAAGTCGGACCATGCGTCGCGGGTTCTGGCATTGTTGCCGGAGAGCTACGCGATGGAGGTTGTGACGCGGATGCTTCGGATGGAGACGGTACAAAAGGAGGTTCTGGACCACGTTGAGAGGACGCTGAGGACCGAGTTCATGTCCAATCTGGCGCAGACGGCGCGCCAGGACTCGCACGAGCTGATGGCGGACATCTTCAACAACCTGGACCGCAACACCGAGAGCCGTTTCATGGGCGCGTTGGAAGAGCGCAACCGCGAAGCGGCGGACCGGATCAAGCAACTGATGTTCACGTTTGACGATCTGATCCGGGTGGATCCGGGTGGCATTCAGACGGTCTTGCGGCAAGTGGACAAGGACCAGCTGGCGATGGCGCTGAAGGGAGCGTCGGACGAGGTGAAGGAGCTGTTTTTCACCAACATGTCGGAGCGCGCGGGCAAGATGATGCGCGAGGACATGGAGGCGATGGGGGCGGTTCGGCTGAAAGACGTTGACGAGGCGCAGGCGGCGATCGTGTCCGCCGCCAAGGCGCTGGCCGATGCCGGCGAAATCGTCATCGCCGGAGGCGACGACGACGAACTGGTCTCTTGATGGCGGGTAAAGGCAGCTAAAGGCGGGCCGGGCGACCCGTCAGTTGAGGCTATCGCGCGTTCGCCGTAGAAGCGATTCGATCTCGGCGCGGGCCGCCGGCGTCCCGGCGCGCTCAAGGGCGGCGTCAAGGGTCTCGATTGCGCGTTTCAGGCGTCCCGATTGGACGAGCAGGGCCGCCAGCTCCCACCACAGCCGCCCGATCGCGGGGGCGATGGCGGCCATGGATTCCAAGACCTCGATGGCCCGCTCCGCGCGCCCGTCGCGGAGCGCGCGGAGCTTAATGTTGTTCTGCAATCGCAACAGCACGTCGCGGTTGCCCATAACGGGTATACGCTCGGGATCGAAGCTGCCTGATTCCCCGACGATGTCCGCGTAAAGACGACCCAAGTCGTCGGCTTCGAGGATCCTTGCGCCGTCGAAGGGATCGACGACGGCGCTGCCTTCGCTGGCCGTGATCCGTAACAGGAAATGAGCCGGGAAGTTCAGCCCAGCGATCTCCCATCCTTGGGCGCGGGCGGCGTGGATGCAAAGAATCCCGAGGGCCACTGGCAGTCCCCTACGCCGATCGATGACGCGGAAGAGGTTGGCGTTCTGAACGTCGTCGTACGATTCGGTGTCGCCGCGATAAGCGTGGCGCACGAACAAGCTTCGATGAACTGCGGCGATTTGCGCGCCGAGATCGGCGGCGCCAGGGGCCGCTTCGGCGACCCCGGTCGCAAGCGCTTCGACGTGACAGCGATAGGGTCCAATCTCGGTGTCGGGCAGATCGAGCGCAGCGAGGGCGAGGGCAGCCTGGGCAATATCGATGTCGCGGTCATCGGCGCCTCCGAGCTGCCGCAAGTAAGCCAAGTGCCGCGTTCGCGCCCTCATCGCCCGCGCACGCTCAGTTCCCTCACAGGCCCTTGAGCGTCTTACCCACGCCCTTCGCCGCGTCGTCGACCGCCAAGCCGGTTCTGGACGCGGCGCCATTGACGCCTTCGGTCACGCCCGTCACTGTGCCTTTGCTGGTTTCGCTGGCGAACGAGATGGCTCCCTTCAGGACGTCGACGCTTGCGCTCCCGACAATGACGATGAAGCGTTTCAACTTGAATGACCTACTCGGTGGCTGCCGGCGCCTGACCGGCGTTAGGCCACCGGCGGCATGATCATCGTTCATCGTCCCTAGGGTCAATTCAGGAAACGTGATTCGCGAAGCAAGATTATAGCGATAGTCACGGCGGGTTTCCACCTGGCGAGGCCGAGACATTCCTGCCCGGGCGGCGATTCGATTGTGGGTCCGCGAATTGATCGGATCGCCAGGATGTTGACATATTGCGGGGCCGGAAACACGCATCGGTTCCAACGAACCAGTTCTGAACTCCTGCGGTGAAACGGTGCGGTCGCCGCTCTCCGGTCGATCTAGGAAGGGCCGAAATTGCGGATGCGGGACGCCGGTCGGTC
>JASMAE010000233.1 GCA_030754475.1 Rhodospirillales bacterium | reverse complement strand
ACCGCGTTGCAGGCGCCGAGCGTCTTACGTATAGTCTGAGGCCACGATCCGCGCGCCAAATCGCGTCGGCGTTCGCGTCCGCGGCGCCGCACATCGAGCACGGATCGAACCAAAGGAGGAATAACGATGCGCACCCTGCATGCCCTGGCGGGCGTGACCGCGGCGGCCTTGTTCGCCGGCGCGGCCGCGGCCGACGAGATCACAATCGCGCTCGGCGCCGAGCCGACCTCGATGGACCCCCACTACTGGTCGGGCGCGCCCAACGTGGCCATGGGCCGGAACATCTTCGACCACCTCGTGAACCCCAACGCGGCCTATCAGATGAAGCCGGGCCTCGCGGCGTCGTGGAAGGCCTTGGACGACACCACGTGGGAGTTTACGCTGCGCGAGGGCGTCAAGTGGCACGACGGCGCGCCGTTCACGGCCGACGACGTGATCTTCACGTTCAAGCACGCACCCGACGCCGGCCTCAAGCAATTCTCGCCCTACATCAAGGGCCGGGTGGTCAAGAAGATCGACGATCATAAGGTCCTCATCACGACCGAAGGGCCGGATCCGCTGGTTCCCAACAACATGGCCGCGTTCTCGGTGGTCTCGGCCAAGCACGGCCAAGGCGCCAAGCCCGAGGACTACAACACCGGCAGGGTCACCATCGGCACCGGACCCTTCAAGTTCGTCGAGTGGATCTCGGGCGACCGCATCGTGCTCGAGGCCAACCCGGATTACTGGGGCGGCAAGGCGGCTTGGGACAAGGTCACCTTGAAGCCCATCAAGTCGGGACCGTCGCGGATCGCGGCGCTCATCAGCGGCGACGTGGACATGGTAGACTATGTGCCCACCACCGATGTGGCGCAGCTGCGCAAGAACTCGAAAATCGAGATTTCGCAGGGGCCGTCGGCGCGGGTGATCTTTATCCAGCTCGACGTCTCGCGCGACGTCACGCCCTACGTCTTCGACAACGCCGGCAAGCCCATGTTCCCGAACCCGCTTCGCGACTGGCGCGTGCGCCAGGCCATCAACCTCGCCCTCGACCGCCGCGGCATCGTGGATAGGGTGATGGACAACAACGCGGTCGCCGCCTCGCAAATCCTCGCCAAAGGCTTCTTCGGCTTCAGCGACGCGATCGAGATCCCCAAGGCGGATCCCGAGGCCGCGCGCCAGCTCTTGAAGAAGGCCGGCTACGGCGACGGCTTCAAGATGACCATCCACGGCACCAACGACCGCTATGACAACGACTCCCAGATACTCGAGGCCTGGGCCCAGATGCTGACGAAGATAGGTATCGAAACCCAGGTGGACGCGATGCCGAAGGCGACGTTCTTCAGCCGAGCGGGGGGGAGTAATCCTGAGTTCAGCTTCTCGCTGTCCGCCAACGGCTCGCGCACCGGCGAGGCCTCGGTGCCGCTCAAGGCGTTCTGCCACAGCCGGTGGCCGGGGACCGGATTCGGGGTCTACAGCCGTTCGCGTTATTCGAACCAGCGCCTCGACCCGATCATCGAGGAGGCGCTGGTCACCATCGACGATGCGAAGCGCCTCAAGCTCTTCCACCAGGCGATGCAGATTTGCATGCGCGATGCGGCGCACATTCCAAGCCACTACCAGGTGAACACCTGGGGCTTGCGGAAGGGCCTCAACTACGCGCCCCGGGTCGATGAGTTCACGCTGCCTTACGGCGTGACCAAGGGCTGAGCGGACCCAAGCCTAACCGTTCGGAAACGGGTCCGGGGCGCGTGCTCCGGGCCCGTTTTCGCGTCGTTTAGCACGTCACGGAATTGGTCCCGCCTGTAGGACTCCACCCCCCTACCCGCGCGTTGCGATTAATCGAGCCGAGACTCCACCTGTGTTTCCAGAACGGCAAACCTGGTCGCATTTTCAAGCGTTTATCGGCCTCTGGCAGGATGAATGCGCTATCCGGCTTTCCTGTTTGTTCGCGGACTTTCGCCGCACGATTTCGCAGGAACTGCACACACGGCCGCAATCAAGCCCTCGACGTTCGACGTCGGCGTATGATCCGTAGGGCAAGGTCGTTGACGGCGGACCGACGGGTTTCCCCGCTTGCGTGGCGCGCGGCCGCGTCGCAACGAACGTCGCTGTCACGCTCAAGTATCTTTGGGAATCCGGCCCCCCCGCGGTTACGCTGGCGGTCGCGGTCTCGATACGGGCCTGCGACGGGTCTTCGGCGTTCGAACCCACAGGACAATCGATGATGCGCGATCTTTTTCGTCGTTTCGCCGCGCTTGCCGTGATCGCCGCGGTCGCCTGCGCGGCCGCCTCCGAACCGGCCGCGGCCGATTTGATCGGCCTCGTCAAAAGGGTGAAGAGCAGCGCCTACGGAACCCCTCCCGGCAGTGAGCGCGAGAAGAAGTTCCGGCGCTTTCCCATCGTGCAGGAGGAGCTTCTCGAGACCGGCGCTGCGGCCGGGATGGTGGTCGAGTTCTTGGATGAGACGACGCTCACCCTCGGCGCCGACGCCAGCTTGGTCATCGACACGTTCGTCTACGACCCGGCGAGTGCGAACGTCACGACCGTGCTCAAACTCTCGGTGGGAACGCTCCGGTTCATTTCGGGCAAGATCGGCTACGCCAAGATGCAGATCATCACCCCGACCGCGGCGATCGCGATTCGCGGCAGCGACGCGATCATCTCGGTCGCGCCCGACGGCGCGACCACGGTCGCCGTGCTGGACGGCGAATTCGAGGTCTCGAATTCGGGTGGCGACGAGCAGGCCACCGTTGGCCCGGCCGAAAGCGTCTCCGTCTCGGCCACGGGGCGGCGCTGCCGGCGTCGGGTCGGTTGGCAGCGAGGACAAAGCCCGCTTTCAGGACTACGACCGGGACTACGGCCTCGACGACGACGACCACCGCGACCATGACGAGGCCGATCAGATCGGCCGCGGCCGGTTCGGAGGCAGCCGCGCAGGCGACCGCGGCGATGACAAAGAGGGCGGCGATCACGGCAAGCGCGGCGATGACGAAGAGGGCGGCAACGGCCGGGGATCAAGCCGAAGCCGGTGATGAAAAATCGCTTCCTGGTGTCATTCCGTGGCGTGCTTGGCGCGGATCGCCGTGGCGCGGCCCGTTTTCGCGTCGTCCCACACGTCACGGAAATGGTGCCGCCTGTAGGACTCGAACCTACGACCCCGGCATTACGAATGCCGTGCTCTACCAACTTAGCTAAGGCGGCGCCGTTGCGGACCGGTGGATGCGCGCACGACTCTAATTACTGCGCGGTCCCGGCGCCGTCAACGATGCGCGCGAGCGGGCTCCGACCGCCACGATCGAGGCCGGTGGCGCGCGCGCGCGCCGGCGCTTAAGCTGGGCCGCTTAGGGACGGTTCGCGAGAATGATGACCATCGCCCCCCTTGCCCGCTTGGCGCGACTTCGCCGCCCTTCTTGGCGACGCCGAGCTTGCGGCGCCCCGGCGGCGCGCGGACGAGACCGCGTTCTTTCTCGCGCCCCTTTCGCGCTAGCGGCCCCCGTGTGCCGGGGGACGGCGGCGGAGGCAACATGCGGCGGGTAGAGGGAAAGACGGTGCTCGTCACGGGCGGCGCGGGCGGCATCGGCGGCGCGATCGCGCTGCGATTGGCGGAACACGGGGCGCGGGTCATCTTGACCGACGCGTCGAAAACGGGGCTGGAGGAAACGGCCGCCCGGATCGCGGCGGTGACGGGAGCCGAAGCCCACGTACACACCCACGACGTCTCCTCGGAAGAAAGCTGGCATTTGGTGATGGCGGCGGTCGGGCACGCCTGCGACAAGCTCGATATCGTTGTGAACAGCGCCGGCATCTTCAACACGATCGGCCAACCCTTCGACGCCATACCCTATGCCGAATGGCGTGAAATCATGGCCGTCAACTTGGACGGCGCGTTCCTCGGAACCCGCTCGGGCGTGCAGGCGATGAAGAGCACGGGCGGCGGTTCCATCATCAACATCGCTTCAACCGCAAGCTATCTCGGGACGAAAGCGGGCGCGGCCTACGGCGCCAGCAAGGGTGGCGTCCGGGCGCTCACCGTGCAGGCGGCGATCAGCTGCGCGAACCATGGCTACGACGTCCGCGTGAACTCCATCAGCCCCGGCTACGTCCGGACGCCGATGATGGAAGCCAGGTTGGCGGCTGAGTTTGGAAGCAAAGAGGAAGGACTGCGGGCCGCGGCGTCGCGCAACCCGCTGGGGCGCGTGGTCGAGCCCGACGACGTCGCCTGGGGAGCGGTCTACCTGGCGTCGGACGAATCGCGGATGATCACGGCGTTCGACCTGGTGATCGACGGCGGCATGGTGCGCACGTGACCGGGCCGGGCATCGTCACATGAATTACGAGCGGCGCTCGCGCCCGCGCAGCCGCCTAAGCTGGGCCGCCCGGGGACCCTTGCGACAATGATCACCACCGCCCCCTTGCCTGCTTGGCGCGACTTCGCCGATCTTCTCGGCGGCGACGACGACGGCGCCGACGGCACGCAACTCGCGGCGCCCTGGCGGCGCGCCGACGAATCCGTGTTCTGGTTCTCGCGCGCCGCTTTCGCGCTCGCGGCCATCGCATACGCCCGGGCCGAGGCGGCGGCGCCGTCGGTGTGGTTGCCGGATTACTTCTGCAACCAGTCCACGGCCCCGCTTCGCCAATGCGGCGCCAGAATCGCGTTCTATCCCGTCGCCGCCGATCTGGAACCCGACTGGCCGGCGTGCGAGCGGCTCGCGGGCGCAGGCGCGCCCGATCTCTTCGTCCTGGTCCACACCTTCGGACGCAGCGCCGACGGCGCGCGCGCGCGCGCGTTTTGTGACCTCGTGGCGGCGCGCCTGGTCGAAGACGCGGCCCACGTGGTCCGCCCCCAGCCCGGCGTGGGCGCGCTCGGCGACTTCGTCGTCTACAGCCCCCAGAAGGTGCTCGCGGTTCCCGATGGCGGGTTGCTGCTCGTGCGCGATCGCACGCAAGTCGAGGCGATCGGGGGCGCGATGCGGCACTTGGGACGGGACGCGCCGACGCCGTGGACGTGGTTCGCGAAGCGCGGCGCGCAGAAGATTCTTCCCCCGGCGGCGTTCGCGCCCCTGCGGCGCGATCGTGCGTTCAACGACGATCCGCCCTACGCGCCGCTGCCGCCGACGCCGGCGTTGAGCAGGGCCGCCCGGCTCCTGCTCGCCCGCGCGCCCACGATGCTGGCAATGGCGGCGCTCGCGCGGCGGCGCAACGCGATCGCGCTCAGACAGCGTCTTTCGGCATCGCACGCGCCCAGCCCCTTTTTCCGAGCCGAGGACGAGGGGCCTGCCCCCTACCGCCTGGTCCTCGATTGCGCGACACCCGAGAACGCGCAGGTTTGGTATCGCCGCCTGGGCGCGGCCGGCGTGCCGGTGGAAAGCTGGCCCGACCTCGCGCCCGAGGTGACGGGCGCGCCCGAAAAACATGCGATCGCGCTCGAGCTACGCCGCCGGCTGGTTTTCGTCGGCGTCCACCAGACGCTGGATATGAACGCACTGACGAAGCGGTTCGCGCGCGCGATCGGCTAGGGCACGATCGCGTCACCGATGTCGATAACATTTTGAATTGACCGCTTCTGTTGTTGTGGGGCCTGTGGGGTTGTGGGGAAGGCGTTAGCCTTGTCCACAAATCCACAGGCCGGGTGCGCGTCGAAGCGGTTCACGCGGCCTGTTTCTCGTTTTCGTCCTTGGACGTTCCCTCGGCTTCATAGACGGCGAGGCGCCGGGGACCGTGGAAGACGGGAGGGTCCTGTCCGGGTATTCGTGGACCCGCACTCTGGCCTTGACGTAGTGATGGCGTTGGCGATCCTCGGGGATCTGCAGGATCCGTCCCTTGAAGTGCACGGTGTTGTCGTTTTGGACGATGCGCTCGTCGTGGACGCAGAGGATGTCCTCGAGGGCGCCGGCTAAGGGTACGAAGGCCGAGCCTTCGCCGTCTGGCGCCCTGGCGAAGCGGGTGTTGTGGCGGGGCAGGTAGTCTTCGCGCAGGAACCGGTTCGCCGCCTCCATGGTCGTGATCCCGGCCAGCCTCAATTCCTGGGGCAGGCGCTTCTGGGGGGTCCCGAACATGCGCTCGGAACGGCCCCTGGCTTCGAAGCCCCTCGGCCTCGATGACCTCGTGGAGCGCCGTGAACGTGCTCATGGTCCCCTCTTCCTCGACGAAGAAGCTCGATAAAGCTCGTTGGTGGCGTCGTCCATGGTGGCGATCAGGTCCCACCACTGCCCCGCAACCCACTCGTGGGTCGAGCCGGCCTGGTGCAGCGTCATGCCGGGCAGGGCTCGGCGTGGGCGCCGGTGCGCCCCGCCCCGCCCCGCGGGCCGCTTGCGGCTATGGGCCTGGGGCGTCAGGCGGACCCAGTTGTAGCTGCGCTTGAAGCCGTGCTCGGAAACCAGCTCTCGTGGAAGTGCTTGGCCGTGAAGTCCCAGTACCGGGTGTCGAACAGCTCCAGGACCTCCATCAACGTGCCACCGGCACCCGCCGCGTCGAGACCTTGCCCAGCCGGCGGTCATACAATTCCTCCGCCCCTTCCGCCTAGAACCGGTCCCGCCAGCGCCGGAAGGTGCGCTCCCAAACCCCAAGAACCGACGCCGCCTCAAATTGGCTCAACCGGCGACCCCGAGACCGCTCGTAAACTTCCTCGAACTTCATCTGCCGTATCCCTTGCAACATCTCCGTCCGCCTCATCGACACTCCCTCCTGTTGGAGCGCCGATCTAAACCGGACAGATCACGTGTTACATGCGGAGGTCATATTCTTGTGTTATCGACACACGATCGCGTCACCGATTGCGCGATTTCGGATCAATCAATAATATGGCGGCCACCGAACACGACACATCCGTCCGGAAAACGTGGGCACCGTTTCGGGACAGGGAGGGACCATCCATGCGGATTACGACCAGCCACGGTGTCGCGACGATCGCCGCCGCGGTGATCGTCGGCCTTGCCGCGATCGGCGGGGCCGAGGCCGGAAACGTGAAGGTCATGAACCGGATTTCGGCGGATTGCGTCATCGAAGGGCCCGATGTCTCGATCCCGATCCCGGCCAAGTC
>JASMAE010000232.1 GCA_030754475.1 Rhodospirillales bacterium | reverse complement strand
ACCGGTTTTCGCGTCACCCTGATCGACCGCGATCCGCCGGGTGAAGGCTGCTCGTCGGGCAACGCCGGCAACCTTGGGATCGCGTCCTGTGTGCCGAACGCCGTGCCCGGAATCCTGTCGCGGGTCCCTCGGCTTCTTTTCGATCCGGCTCAGCCCCTGTCGATCCGCTTGAGTCACTTCCCGAAGGCGCTTCCGTGGTTCGTCCGCTTCGCGCGAGCGAGCGGGCGCGAGCGGGCCGAGCGGATCACGGCGGCCCGCGCGAGCCTTCTTGCGCGAGTGTTCGACGCATACGCGCCGCTCGTCGCCGAGGCCGACGCGGGCGATCTGATCGAGCGCACGGGCTGGCTAGCGGTTTACGAAAAACGCGACCCGTTGACCGGGGAGGCGTTCGAGTTCGAAATGCGTCGGCGGTTCGGCGTCGAAATGACCATGCTTTCGGGCGACGAGGCGCGCGAGATGGAGCCGGCCCTCGGTCCCATCGCAAGCTCGGCCGTGTACTATCCCCGGAACGGGCGGACGGTTAACCCGCTTCGCCTGACTCAGGTCTTCGCCCGGCACTTTGTGCGTTCGGGGGGCGTATTGCTTCGCGAGACGGCGCGGGCGATCAGCATCGGCGGCGACGGCAGGCCCCGGGTCGTGACGGACGCCGGCGAGCACGCGGCGGATCGGCTGGTCCTCGCCGCGGGCGTCTGGTCGAAGTCGATCGCCGGCGGGCTCGGATCCCGTATCCCGCTCGAGGCGGAGCGGGGCTACCACACGATGATGCCCGAGCCGGGCGTTACGGTCCGCCGTCCGCTCGCCTTCGCCGACCGCGGCGTCGCGATCGCGCCCATGGAGCACGGGCTCCGGGTCAGCGGCATCGCCGAGTTCGCGCATGCGGACGCGGCCCCCGATTATCGCCACGCGGACCGCGTGCTGGGCAACGCCTGCGACCTCATCCCCGGCCTCAAGACGGACGGCGCGACGCGCTGGATGGGGTGCCGTCCGGCGACACCCGATTCACTTCCCGTGATCGGCCGCTCGCCCCGCCATTCCGCGGTCCTGTTCGCGTTCGGCCACGGCCACCTCGGGCTCACCTTCGCCGCCGTCACGGGACAGTTGATCGCCGAGATGGCGGCTGGACGCCCGACCAGCGTCGATATCTCCCCGTTCCGGGCGGACCGGTTCTGAGCGCGGTTCCACGCGGGCGGACGACGGACTGGCGGCGTGCCCGCAGACCGATCGCGAACGGGTGGCGGGCGCAGATGTCTCCGCGGTGGGTGTCGAGACTCGTCCAGAAAATGCTGTATGGATGAGGTTCACGCCTAAACCCCTTCTTCGTCCGCGGCGACGATACCGGCGGCACGCATGCCGCACGACGCGCGCCCGAGCTTCTCGGCAAAGATCCACGAAAAGGTCTTCGCCGCCGTCGGCGGCGGGAAGCAAGCCGCCGGTCGCGGCCGTCCGAATGGATCAGAATTGGCGCGCGCCGCGAAGGCGCGTGATCCGGCGGCGAAGCGCTTCGGCGCAACCCATGACCAGGATCGAAAACCCGATCAGCACGGTAGCCGCAGCCGTGATCACGGGGCTGAATTCCTCGCGCACACCGCTCCACATCTGGCGGGGGATCGTCTTGTAGTCGGCGCCGGATATCAGGATCGCGATAATAAGCTCGTCGAAGGACGCCACGAACGCGAGAACGGCGCCGGCCAGCACGCCAGGAAGAATCAGCGGCAATATGATCCTGAAGAACACCCGCATCGGGTTGGCGCCGAGGTTGGCCCCGGCGCGGATCAGGTTGACGTTGAAATTCGCGAGCGTGGCGGTGACCGTCAGAATGACGAACGGCAGCGCAAGCACCGTGTGCGCCAGGATCAGCCCCCAAATCGTATAGATGACGCCCGCCCAGGCGTAGAGGAAGAACATTCCGACGCCAGTGATGAGGTGCGGTACCATGATCGGCGAGACCAGAAGACCGATGACCAGGGCCTTGAGGCGGAAGTTCACCATGGTCAACCCGAGGGCCGCGAAAGTGCCGAGGAACGTAGCCAGGACCGTAACCGCGAGGCCGACGGTGAAGCTGACGCGAATCGCCCGCTGCCAGGAATCCGAGCTGAACAGCTCAGTGTACCACTGCAAGGACAGCCCCGGCATGGGGTAGGTGAAGAACGGCTCGGCGTTGAACGACAATGGCACGACCGCGATGATCGGTACGATCAGGAAAAACAGCACCAGGACCACGTAACCGCGCCGCGTTATGGTCCAGAGCCGTTCGAAGAAGAAGAAGTCGAAAACCATGATCCGGCGCTACTGCATTTTCATCTTGTTGATGCCGAACAGCACGTTCATCAGGAAGAACATGGCTGCGGTGAGAAGGAGCAGCAGCGCGCTCAGCGCCGCCGCGGCGCCCCAGTTCAGGGTCTCGTCGGCATAGAACGCGATGAAGTAGCTGATCATCTGGTCGCGGCTGCCGCCGACGAGCTCGGGCGTGACGTAGAATCCGGCCGCCAGGATGAAAACGAACAGCGCCCCCGCGCCGACCCCGTGACGGGTGAGCGGCACGTAAACCTTCAGGAACGCGGCGAGGGGATTGGCGCCGAGCGACTTCGCGGCGCGCATGTAGTCGGGCGGAATCCGGCGCATGATGGCGTAAAGCGGCAGCACCATGAACGGTAGCAGGATGTGCGACATGGCGACGTAGACGCCGAACCGGTTGTGGATGAGTTGGACGCGTTCGGCCCACCAGCCGGCCCACAATCCGAAGTCGTTGAGCACCCCTTCGTTCTGCAAAAGCACCACCCACGCGGTCGTGCGCACGAGGAGCGAGGTCCAGAAGGGCACGAGCACCAGGACGATCATGACATTGGCGACGCGCGGGCGGGCATGCGCCATCTCATAGGCCACCGGGTATCCCATCGCGAGGCACAGCAAGGTTATGATCGTCGACATCCAGAACGTTCGCACCCAGACCTTGTTGTAGACGCGCATGTACTCAGGCGACCGGACGATGTCGCCCCCTTCGTTCAAGGTCAGGTCCACGGCCGAGAGTAAGTACACGGGCGTGACGGGGTTCGCGGTCCGCTTGATCGTCGCCCAATAGGCCGAATCAGCCCAGCGCTTGTCGATGCCGAGCAGCGTCTCCTTGGCCGCGCCCGGCGCGATCGCGTCCATCTTCGAAACGCGCCGGGCCGTTTGCTTGAGAAGCGCCTGATACCCCGTCTTGGCCGAGTTCAGCCGCTTGGCGGCGATATGGGTTGTCCTGGCCGGCTCCGATTTCTTGAGGTCGGCGACCAGCGCCGCGTAAACGGATTCGTCGGGCAATTCGCCACCCGCCCAATCGGCGATCGCCGCCGAGGTGCGGTGCAAGACGGTGCTCACGCCGCGGTCGTCGACGCTCTTAAAAAGGATGACGCCGACCGGGACGACGAAGTTGGCGACCATGTAGAGCAGCGCCGGAAGCATCAGCCCGAAGGCGACGAGTTTCTTCTCGCGCTCGACGCGTTTGAGCTGCCTTTTCAGATAGGTGGTCTCGAACCCGGTCGGCCCCCCTTGGGCGATCGCGTCGTTCATCGGCGTTTACCGCGCGCTGCTCAAGGCTCGTCGAGAGCCCGGCAGTCCTCGGCCGAGAACACCACCGAAACGGGAGCGCCGACCGGATGCAGTTCTTGGCGGCGTGTGTTGGTGAGCTTGACGACGAAGTCGTCGACCCCGCACGCGAGCCGCAACCGGACACGCGTGGTGTCGCCCTGGTAGATCAGCTCCTCTATGCGGGCATCCAACCGGTTGGCGTCTTCGCGGACGTCGCCGTCGATCGCCACCCGCTCGGGCCGGACCGAGAGCTGGGTCCTCGAGCCGACTTCACCGACGTTCACGGGCAACGCCTTCACCCTCCCGCCGCCATCGAGCTCGACCTCGCACAACTCGCCGGTAAGACCGGACACCGCCCCAGAGAGCCGGTTGTTTTCGCCGATGAACTGGGCGACGAAGGAGTTGCGCGGGTTCTCGTAAAGCTCGTCCGGCGTATCGAGCTGGTAGACGCGGCCCTCGTTGAAGACCGCGATGCGGTCCGACATGGTCAGCGCTTCCTGCTGGTCGTGGGTCACGTAAACGACCGTGATCCCCAGGTCCTCCTGGATGTGCTTGATCTCGAGCTGCATCTGCTCGCGCAGCTGCTTGTCCAGCGCCCCCAAGGGCTCGTCCATCAGCACCAGCCGGGGCCCGAACACCAGGGCCCGGGCCAGCGCCACGCGCTGTTGCTGGCCACCCGAGAGCTGGTTCGGCCGGCGGTCCTCGAAACCCGCGAGCTTCACGATCTCCAGGACCGACGCCACCTTCGTGCCGATCTCCGTCTTCGGCAGCTTGCGGATACCAAGCGGAAAAGCCACGTTCTCGAAGACGTTCATGTGCGGAAACAGCGCGTAGTCCTGGAACACCATCCCCAGATCGCGCTTGTGCGACGGCACGCGGGAAAGCGGCTGGCCGTCGAGGTGGATATCGCCGCCCGTCGGGCGCTCAAAGCCAGCCAGCATCAACAGAGTCGTCGTCTTCCCCGACCCGGACGGACCGAGAAGCGTCAAGAACTCCCCCTTGCGCATGGAGAAGCTGAGGTCCTTGACCACCAACGTCTCGCCGTCGAAGGTCTTCTGGACTTCGACGAAGCGGACGAACTCCTGGTCGTTCACGGGTTTGCGTTCTCCCGTTCGCGCGATCCGGGCTTTCCGGGCGCCCAACGTATCGGCGCGTCTCGTTCGCGGGTGGAGACTCCCACAATGCCTGCGCCGACGACGATTGCGTCGTTCTCGGCGGCTGGATCGGCGGTCGTTGGCATGATCCCAGTCCTATCCCCACGCCGCGAGGCGCCCGTTTGGAGACCTTCGGCGGTGGGACGGAAAAGCGGCCCCCGGGGGAAGGCTCCTCCCCGGGGGTATCGTCGGATGAGCTTCGCGCCCGCGCCCTATTTGGCGAGCCAAGCGGCGAATCGCTGCGCGTAGTCCTCCTGATAGTCGGCCCAGAAACGCGAGGACGTGTGCCAGGATCGTTTCTGGTTGTCGGGATCGGTGATCAACTTGCGTCCGATATCCGGCGACGTCTTTTCGACCAC
>JASMAE010000231.1 GCA_030754475.1 Rhodospirillales bacterium | reverse complement strand
ACCGAATACGAATACTCCTTGGTGAGATTCGTGACCGTGTCCACGGTGCTGAAAGGAATCGTGTGGACGTGGCCCGACAAATTGCGCAACCGGAGCGAGCGGATGCTCAGCGATTCGACAACCCCGGCGTGGCCGCCCGCGCTCACCACGTCGCCGACCGCGATCGAGTCCTCGAACAAGATGAAGGCGCCGTTGATCACGTCCTGGACGAGCTTCTGCGAACCGAAGCCTACCGCCAATCCGATAACCCCGGCGCCGGCGAGAAGCGGGGCTATGTTGACGCCGAGTTCCGACAGCACCACCAAGGTGATGATCACCGCGAGCACGATGAACAGCACGTTGCGAAAAAGCGGCAACAGCGTTCGCGCGCGGGCGCCGCGCTCGATCAGATTGCCATCGGCATCGATCTCGTTGAAATAGCGTTCCACGGTCGACGACGCCGCCTCCCAGACGACGAGCGTTACCGCCACGGCGATGGCGATGGTGAGCCCGCTTCCGATCACGCGCCCGCCCAACGGCGAGTTCAGCCATCCAAAGGCGTCGAGGCCCCAACTCTCGAGCAACGCGAGGGCCGCGACTGCGTAGACGATGCCCCGGAGCACCAGGTTGAGGACCGGCAGATACCGGTTCGCGCGCGCCTCGAGACTGGGGAAGCGCGACTTTACGTCCTCGCCCACCGCGAACCCGCGCCGGACCAGAGGGCCGAGGAAGGACGTGGCGACGTGCGCCACGGTCAGTATCGCTACCGTCGCGACCGTCGCGCGCAGCAGGAACACGTAGCCCCCTTCCACGTCCAGTGCTGCGAGTCCGAAAATGCCGAGCACGTACGTGATCGCCGCCACGTGCCAGACGTCGGCGAGGCGATGGCGCAACTTCTCGATTCCCTGGCGCCCGCGGCCCTCGGCGTCTGAGCCGCGCAACCACGCCGCCACGCCGTCGCGGTTTTGCAGGATGAAGATCGAAACCATGGCCGCGAGCACGAGGCCGAGGAGCTTCCCGAGCCCGCCCCCGATCGCCGCCGGCATGCCGGCGAGCACCGTCGCCTCGGCCAAAAAGTATCCCGCGACGGCGACCACGGCGAAGCGCCGCGCCCAGATGACCAAGTAATTGGCGGTCTCGTTGCCCACCGGCGCGAACCTGAGCGCGGGCGCGGCCGGAACCAGAATCAGGCGCACCACCACCATCACCACGCGGAAGGTCAGATACGCGTTCACCGCGGCCAGGGTAACGAGATGCGCCTTGGGTTCCCCGTGGACCAGTGCCATGGCGGCGAAGGTGGCGCCCATGAAGGCGCCGATGGGGATCAGCTCGAGCACGGTCCGGGCGAGTAGCGCCGCGGCGCGGACCGCCCAGCCCGCGTCCTCGCGGTTCTCGAGCGCCCGCCGGGAGCGCTTGAGCGCCGCGCCAACGAGCCGCTCGGCAACCAACCCTGCGACCAGGACGACCGCCAACCGCCAGGCGAGCCACCACCAGAACGCGCGCGCGCCGGGTTCGGTCGCCTGTCGGCGCAGCCACTCGGCGAACGCCGGCACGTCGCTCACGCCCCGGGCGAGGGCGGCCAACTGGTTTCCGGTGTTGCCGATCCCCTCGGAAAGACGGGTGACGAACTTCACCCCCCAGCCCCCCGGTTTCGCGACGGCCTTCTCCTCGCCCGTCGCCGCGATCAGTGCGCGCAATCGATCGGCGAGCCTGTGGCGCTCGGTCTCGTCCTCGATCGCAGCCAGAAGATCGCCAAGCTCGTCCGCCGTCACCGCCGCCTCGGCGGCAAGGGCTGGACCAGTCGCGAGGCCTCCGATTCCGAAGATTGTCGCCGAGAGAAGAAGCGCGAACGCCGATGCGATTGCGCGTCTACGCGCCGCGGCCGCTCGACTTGCCAACTTTCCCATGGGGCGTCAGATTAGCCGCCGCTGGCGGACATGTCACCGTCCGGGATGGAGGATTGCCGTCGCCATGCGCGGTTTTATCTATCGCAACCCCCGCAGCGCGGATGATAGCGCCCGGATGGCGCTGGGGCGGCCTCCGGAGCGGATGGTGGAATTCCTTTGAGACGCGAAGCCGGAGCCAAGCCGTGCGCGTGCGTGCTCATCGCTCATCCGGGGACGTAGTGGCGCGGAAAGTCACGCGCGAGCGGTTCGACGCGGTTCTGTTCGATCTCGATGGCGTCGTGACTTCGACGGCCGCGGTCCACATGGCCGCATGGAAGCGCGTGTTCGACGCGTTTCTGGACGGCGCCGCACCTGGTCAGGGCATCGACCGGCGCGCGTTCGGTGAGCGCGACTATCGCGTGTACGTGGACGGCAAGCCGCGGTACGACGGGGTGCGCGGGTTCCTGGCTTCGCGCGGCGTGACCCTTCCCGAAGGCGGTCCTGGCGATCCCCCCGGGGGCGAGACCGTGTGCGGCCTTGGCAATCGCAAGAACGAACTATTCCGGGCGGAGCTGGACACGCGCGGCGCGCGTGCGTTTCCGTCCACCGTGCGCTGGATTCGCGAGCTTCGCCGCCAGGGCTTCAAGACAGCCGTCGTCACCGCGTCTCGCAACGGCACCGCCGTGTTGGCGGCAACCGGCCTCGCCGATCAGTTCGACGTCGTGCTCGACGGCAACGAGGCGGCGCGCTTGAGGCTCGCCGGCAAACCCGCCCCCGACACCTACGTCGCCGCGGCGCGAACGCTGGGCGCCGAGAAGCGCCGCGCGGTGGTAGTCGAAGACGCGATCGCCGGGGTGCGCGCGGGCCGCGATGGCGGGTTCGGCCTGGTGATCGGCGTCGCGGGTCCCGACGACACCGACGAGATGGTGGACAACGGCGCCGACGTCGTCGTCGCCGACTTGAGCGAGATGGCGGGCTGATGGACACGGACACGGACACGGGCACGAAACGAATCCGGGAGTTGCCCTCGGCGCTGGAGCACGGTGGCGAGATCAGGGCGCTTATCTGCGGCAAGCGACTCGCCGTATTCCTGGACTACGACGGCACCCTGACGCCGATCGCCGATCGGCCGCAAGACGCGATCCTTTCGCAATCCATGCGCCGGCGGGTCCGCATTTTGGCCTCGCGGTGCACGGTCGCCATCGTTAGCGGCCGCGACGTCGGCGTCGTCCGTGGGTTTGTCGGACTCGAGGGCTTGGTGTACGCCGGCGATCACGGCTTCGACATCGCGTGCCCCGACGGGCGATCCATCCAGCGCCGCGAAGCCGAGCAATATCTCGAGAGCCTGGTGGCGGCCGAGCGCAGTCTGCGCGCGGACCTCGAGGGGATCGAAGGCGCCGTGTTCGAAATCAAAACGTTCTCCGTCGCCGTTCACTACCGCCTTGTCGCGCCCGAGGCCGTGCCGGTCGTCAAGAAGGCCGTCGAGGCGGCTCTTGCCGAACATGCAGGCTTGCGCCTGATCCCTGGCAAGAAGGTGCTGGAGATTCTGCCGGCGGTCGACTGGCACAAGGGCCGAGCCGTGCTCTGGCTCCTCGAGGCGCTCGAACTCGATTCGACGGACGTGGTTCCGGTGTACGTCGGTGACGACATCACGGATGAAGACGCGTTCCGCGCGATCCGCGGACGCGGAATCGGAATCGTCGTCGGCGACGCGGCCGACGGCGAGCGCGCCACGGCGGCGTGTTATCGCGTTGGCGACTCGGACGAAGTCGGGCGCCTGCTCGCGGTGCTGGCCGGGGGACGACGATCCGCAACGACTGGGCAGCGACGAGGCAGCCCCTAGATTCGCGTCGCGATTCCGTGTTTTGGTACGAAGCCGCGCAAACGGGGCGCGCCGATCCGTCGTCGTCCGGCCGCGGAACGGAAACGGGAACGGGAACGGGAACGAAACACTCCGCCATGCCGACGTGGAGGCTGACTTACAAGCGCTTCGATCCCCATGACGAGGGACTTCGCGAGGCGCTGTGCACACTCGGAAACGGCTATTTCTGCACGCGCGGCGCCGCCGAGTGGGCGTCGGCCGGCGGCGTCCATTACCCGGGCACTTACGTCGCCGGGGGCTACAACCGACTCTCGTCTCGTGTCGCCGACCGGCAGATCGAGAACGAAGACCTCGTGAACCTGCCGAACTGGCTGCCGCTTAGCTTGCGGATCGAGAACGATCGCTGGTTCGACCTCGGCAAGCTCGACATCCTCGCTTACGTCCAAGAGTTGGACCTGAAGGAAGGCTTGTTGAAGCGCACCATCCGGTTTCGCGACCGAAAGGGGCGCGAAACCGACCTCGTCAGCCGGCGGTTCGTCAACATGGCGCAACAGCACTTGGCGGCGATCGAATGGGTGGTGACCGCGCGCAACTGGTCGGGACGGCTGAAAGTGCGCTCCGCCCTCGACGGAACGGTCGTGAACGATGGTGTCCCGCGCTATCGGGGCCTCGCGAACCGGCATCTCGAACCGCTCAAATCGGGCCGCGCCGACGACGACAAGATATTCGTCCTCGTCAGCACCAGCCAGTCCCGCATGGAGGTGGCGGAGGCCGCCCGAACCCGCGTCTTTCGGCTCTCCGGGCCGATGAAGGCGCGGCGCATCACGCGCACCGCGGCGGGCTACGCCCGTCAGGATCTCGAAATCCACATGGAAAAGGGTGTCCCGGTTCAAATCGAGAAAGTCGTCGCCCTGCACACCTCGCGCGACCGCGGCATCAGCGAGTCGCTGATCGAGGCGCTGACGCGGGTGGGGCGGGCGCCGGACTTCGCGGATCTTCTGCGCAGCCACGCGCAGGCCTGGGACCAGCTGTGGCGTCGCTGCGACATCGTGCTCTCGCGCCAGCGCCGCCATCAACGAATCCTCAG
>JASMAE010000230.1 GCA_030754475.1 Rhodospirillales bacterium | reverse complement strand
GACGTGTTCACGGTGCCCGCGAACCTGAGCGGGCTTCCCGGCATCTCGGTCCCGGCGGGACTGGATGCGGACGGGCTGCCGCTCGGGCTCCATCTCGTCGGAAGACCCTTCGACGAGGAGACGGTGCTGCGGGCCGCGCAGGCGCTCGAAAACGCAGCCGAGTTCTCGGGGCTTCCCGATTTCGTCGAGGCGCGGCGATGACGTTCGCGATCGAAGGCGAGACGGGCGCGTGGGAGGTGGTGATCGGGCTCGAGGTGCATGCCCAGGTGATCTCGCGGGCCAAGCTGTTCTCGGGCGCCGCCACGGATTTCGGAGCCGGGCCCAACACCCAGGTCTCGCTGTTCGACGCGGCCATGCCGGGGATGCTGCCGGTGCTCAACCACGAATGTGTCGTCCAGGCCGTGCGCACCGGCCTCGCGCTCGACGCTAAGATCAACCGGGTCTCGGTCTTCGAACGCAAGAACTACTTTTATCCCGATCTGCCGGCCGGCTATCAGATTTCGCAGTACGCCCAACCCATCGTCGGCGAGGGCACCATCACGCTCGACCTCGACGACGGCTCGACACGGGACGTGGGGATCGAGCGGCTTCATCTCGAACAGGACGCGGGCAAATCGTTGCACGACCAAGACCCCGGGCGCTCGTTCATCGATCTCAACCGGTCCGGCGTGGCGCTGATGGAGATCGTTTCCAGACCGGATTTGCGAAGCCCGGAAGAGGCGGGAGCATACTTGCGGAAGCTGCGTGCGATCGTGCGCTACCTGGGTGCGTGCGACGGAAACATGGAGCAGGGCTCGCTTCGTTGCGACGTCAACGTCTCGGTCCGCATGGAAGGCGAGGCCGGGCTCAGGACGCGAACCGAGATCAAGAACGTGAACTCGGTCCGTTTCGTCATGCAGGCGATCGAGTTTGAGGCCCGCCGTCAGGTGGAAGCGTACGAGGCCGGCGACACGGTGGTGCAGGAGACGCGCTTGTTCGATTCCGGCCGCGGCGAGACCCGGCCCATGCGCACCAAGGAGTTCGCCCACGATTACCGTTACTTTCCCGACCCGGACCTGCTGCCGCTCGTGGTTTCTGCCGAGGAGATCGAGCGCCTGCGCGAGGATCTTCCCGAGCTTCCCGACGCGAAGAAACGCCGATTCATCGACGAACTGGGGCTCGGTCCGTACGACGCCGGGGTCCTGGTGGCGGAAAAGGAGACCGCCGACTATTTCGAGTCGGTGCTCGCGAAGGGTGCGCGTGATTCCAAGCAGGTTTCCAACTGGGTGACGGGAGAGCTGTTCCGGATGCTGAACACGCGGGGGCTCGGAATCGCGGACTCGCCGGTGGCCCCAGGCAACCTGGGCCGATTGATTGATCTGATCGCCGACGGCACCATCTCGGGCCGCATCGCCAAGGACGTATTCGACGCCATGGTAGAGACCGGCGCGGACCCGTTCGCGATCGTCAAGGACAAGGGCCTCGAGCAGATCACCGACGAGGGCGTGATCGAGGCGGCCGTCGAGGCGGTCGTCGCCGCCAACCCCGACAAGGCGGACGAAGTGCGCGCCGGCAAGACCAAGCTGATCGGCTGGTTCGTGGGTCAGGTCATGCAGGCGACCGGCGGCAAAGCCAATCCACGGACCGTCAATGCCATGCTGGCGCGAAAGCTCGGAACGTAGTCACGTCGCCGAATTTTCGCTTGCGATCGGGATTGTGCCAAATTGCGCCAATGGGATGGCCAGAATCCGGTGCGAAGTTCGCGCCGCTACCAGTCGCGGACGAATTGGGCTAGATTGGCCAAAGCCAAATTTCTCAAATGACTATCGCAGGGGGGTGACGAACATGGCCATAGACAAGGTCTATTCCGACTCCGAGTTCCGCGGCCAGATCCACGTCCCGGCGCCGCCGACGCCATTCGCAGAGAACGGCGATCTGATGGCGGACGCCTTCGCCGAGGTGCTCGAGTACTACATGAGCACGGTCAAAGTGGACGCGCTTTTGATCGCGGGCTCGAACGGCGAAGGTTACGCAATGACTACGGGCGAGCTGCGCCGCGTGACCGAGATCGCGATTCAAACCATCGCGGGGCGCATCCCCTATTACATCAACGTCACGCGGCCGTCGGCCAAGCGCAGCATCGAGCGCGCCCAAGCCGCGGCGGAAGCGGGCGCGACCGGCATCTGCGTGATGGGACACCCGGTGATCCTGGACGCGACGGAAGACGAGATCGTCAACCGCTTCGAGAAGGTGGCGAAGGCCGTGCCGCTGCCGATGATGGTCTACAACTCGTCCCATTTGCAGCAGTTCAACATCACGCCCGAGGTCCTTAAGCGGATCGTGGACGTAGCCCCAATCGCCTGCCTCAAGGACGGGAACCGCGATCCCGACCACATCCGCGGCATGATCGCCACCCACGGCGACCGCTTTCCGGTGCTCAGCGGCCACCGCGAGACCCTGATCCCGTCGATCCTTCTCGGGTGCGGGGGCTTCGTCTCGACGGGGCCGGAGCTGTTCGGTGCCAAAGTGCGCGAGGTTTTCGATACGCACGACATGACGCCGGCCGAGCGGTTCGCGCTGCATTGCAAATACGTCGAGGTGACCGACGCGGCGCTTTACGATTCGGTGCCGCCGGCGGGGATCAAGGGGGCGCTGAACCTGATCGGGCTTCCGGCGGGCGTTCCACGCGATCCGGTCCTGCCACTGACGCCGGCCCAGGAAGCGCGTCTGCGTGCCGTCCTGGTCAAATACGGTATCCTCGAGGGCGAGGTGAAGGCCGCGCAATAGCGGAGAGTACAAGCCGAAAGGGGGCGGGCGAATGAGCGCGTTGGAGAACGAATCGGTGAAGAAGGTGCGCGCGGCGCTGCAGTCGGCCGGTCTCGGTGACCGTGTTCAGGAACTCGCCGCAACCGCGCGCTCGGCAGACGACGCGGCGAAGGCGCTGGGGGTGGACAAGGGCGCCATCGTCAAGTCGCTCGTCTTCGTGGTGGGCGAGCAGCCCGTACTGGCGCTGATCGCCGGCGACCGCCAGTGCAAGGCCGACGCGCTACCGCGAGCGCTCAACCTTGAGGGTGAGGTGCGCCAATGCGACGCTGACGAGGTGCGCGCGGCCAGCGGGTTCGCCATCGGCGGGGTCGCGCCCGTGGCGCTCGCGCTCGAGCTTCCGACCGTGATCGACGTGAGACTCAAGCGCTTCGAGAAGGTCTTTGCGGCGGCCGGCCACCCCGATTGTGTCTTTCCCTTGAGCGTTCCCGAACTCAAGCGCTTGACCGGCGGCATCGTTTCTTACGCCGTCGCCGAGGAGGCCGCGAAGGCGTAGCCGCGCTGGAGCGGGGGCGCGCGGGTTCCATAGTCGCGGCCCGAGTCGCCGCTTCGCCATCCGCAAACTGCGGGCGAACGGGAACATCCATCGCCCGAGCCGCATCCCGGGCCAGGTGACGGTCAAGACGAACTGGACCGAGCGTGGGGCTATGGGGAACGAGCCGGCACAGGATCCGGCACGCCGGCGGCGCTTCGGGTGAGGTTGTGGACGCCGGAATCGGGCGCTATTTTGAGGGTTCGCCGTTATCGGAGGGATGGCCGAGTGGCTGAAGGCGGCGGTTTGCTAAACCGTTAAACGGAGACAATCCGTTTCGGGGGTTCGAATCCCCCTCCCTCCGCCAATTATCTCAGATAATATTCTGAAATAATTGGCCTATTTGTTGTCTTGTGGTGTGCGGTCCCACGCATGGTCCCACACCGTGATCAAACAAAGCCTTCTGTTTTAATGATCGTCAGGCTCATAACCTGAAGGTCGTAGGTTCAAATCCTACCCCCGCAACCAAATTAAAGCCCGCAACATCAATGTGTTGTG
>JASMAE010000229.1 GCA_030754475.1 Rhodospirillales bacterium | reverse complement strand
ATCGCATTCGTGCTGATCGCATCGCCGGCTTCGGCCCAAGAGACGGTCCGAGGAGTTCCCGTCAACACCCAAACTGGAGACTACGTGGTGATAAACGACGTGAACATTCGCGCCGGAAGCTCGACCCGAAGCGAGAAAATCGGCAAGCTCAACGACGGCGACATTGTAACGGCTTTGGGCGTCACCAGCGACGGCTGGGTCGCGATCCGGTTGGAGGGCGATGAAGCGGGGTTCGTCTACGGAAACTACCTGTTGCCCCTGATCGACGGAACGCTCGAAGGCGAGCTCAAGGGCGAGGCGGTGGGCGCGGGCGGCGTGAAGTGCGAATACGTGGTGCGCCACCTCGGCAAGGCGCCGATCCCGGGCGAGCGCATCGTCTCCTCCGACTACGAGGTTGAATGGCGCTGCGCGACGCCCGCGGGCAAGCTCGACTTCCTCGCCTTCATGTTCATCACTGAGGCGCCCTACGCCCTTTCGCGAAAACGGATTTACCAGATCGGCCTCGACGTGCGCGAGGTCGGCGAGGAAGTGGACGAGCCCTTGTCCACGATCGTTATGTACGAGCGCATCAAAGATCGCGTGGTGCTGGACAGCGTTTCGCTGCCCGCGTTCCGCGCCTCGTCGCCGGAAAAAGAGCGGCCGGCGAAGACCGTACCCGAAGCGCTGGTCGGCGCCATCACGCTCGCGCTCGGGGCGTGGAACGCAAAGGCCTGGGACGCCATCGCCGAGGGCCAGCAATGACGGAGGCGTTTGGACGGGTCCTCGTCACCGGTGGCGCCGGTTACATCGGCAGCCACGTGGTGCATGCGCTTCTCGAGCGTTCAGCGCGCGTGGTGGTTCTCGACGATCTTTCCACGGGCGCGCGCGAAGCGGTTGCCGAAGGCGCGATCCTGGAGGTTGGCAATGCCGGCGATCGGGCGTTCGCGGTCGCGGTATTGCGTCGTCACCGTTGCCAGGCCGTGCTCCACTTCGCGGGCTTCATCGTGAATTCGGAATCGGTGCGTGATCCGCTCGCGTACTACGCCAACAATGCGGGCGCCACGCGGACCTTGCTCGAGGCGTGCGTCGAGGCCGGCGTTGGAACGTTCGTCTATTCCTCTTCGGCCGCCGTGTATGGCGCTCCCGATCGCGTGCCGGTGGACGAGGACGCGCCACTGGCGCCGCTCGCACCCTACGGGCGTTCCAAACTCGCCGCCGAATGGATGGTTCGCGATACCGCGCGGGCCCACGGGCTCAACGTCGCGGTTCTCCGCTACTTCAACGTGGCGGGCGCCGACCCGGCGGGCCGCGCCGGCCAAGTGTCGCGAAACGCCACGCATTTGATCAAGATTGCCTGTCAGGCGGCTTTGGGGCTGAGGGGCGGCGTCGAGATCTTCGGCGACGGCTACGATACCCCCGACGGAACCTGTGTGCGCGACTACATCCACGTGAGCGACTTGGCGGACGCGCACCTCGCCGCGCTCGAGCATCTCGGGGCCGGGGGCGAATCGCTGACGCTCAACTGTGGCTACGGGCACGGCGCTTCGGTCCGCGAGGTGTTGGCGGCCGTCGAACGCGCCTCGGGGCGGAAACTGGACGTACGCGTCGGTCCGTGCCGGCCGGGCGACGCGCCGATGCTCATCGCCGATACGCGCCGCATTCGCAAGGCGCTGAAGTGGCGTCCCCGCCTCGATGACCTCGATGCGATCGTGACTTCCGCGCTGGGCTGGGAGCGAAGGCTCGTGGAGGCGGCGGCGCGTTCGTGATTCCAACCGCCGGCGCGATTGCCCGGAGCCCCAGGCGGGTGATAGGGTCCCGTCCCGCGGACCGAAGCCTAGGACCCGTGGCCGGGCCGAAAACATCCCATGCCGCTTGATATCGAAACCGTCAGGAACATCGCCTTCCTCGCGCGCATCAAGGTGCCGGAGGACGAGCTCGACGCGTTGGCGGGCGAGCTTTCCAATATCGTCGACTGGGTGGAGCAGCTTTCGGGTGTGGATACCGAAGGCATCGAGCCGATGACCAGCGTCGTCGAGATGACGTTACATGAGCGCGACGACGTGGTGGACGACGGCGGGCGCCGCGAGGACGTGCTCGCCAACGCGCCCGAGCGCGAAGATGGATTTTTCGCCGTTCCCAAGGTGGTGGAATGAGCGAGGGCCTGACTGACCTGAGCTTGTCGGAAGCCGGTGACCGCCTGGCCAAGCACGAGGTGACGGCGGAAGCCCTGACGGGAGCGCATCTGGCGGCCGTCGAGGCGGCGCGCGAGCTCAACATCTTCGTGTGCGAAACGCCGGAGCGCGCGCTCGAACAGGCCCGCGCTTCGGACGCGCGCCGGGCAAGGGGCGCCGTGTTGGGGCCGCTCGACGGCATCCCGGTCGCGGTCAAGGATCTGTTCTGCACCGAGGGCGTTCCGACCACCGCCGGATCGCATATCCTCGAGGGGTTCACCGCAACTTACGAATCCACGGTGAGCGCGAAGCTCGCGTCGGCGGGCGCGATAATGGTCGGCAAGACCAACATGGACGAGTTCGCCATGGGCTCGTCCAACGCCACCAGCTACTTCGGCCCGGTCAAGAACCCGTGGCGGGGAAAGAGGGGCAAGGACTTGGTTCCCGGCGGATCGTCCGGGGGATCTGCGGCCGCGGTGGCGGCGCGCACCTGTCTCGCGGCGATCGGCACCGATACCGGCGGCTCGATCCGCCAGCCGGCCTCGCTGTGCGGCGTCGTCGGAATGAAGCCAACCTACGGGCGGTGCTCGCGCTGGGGGATTGTCGCCTTCGCATCAAGCCTCGACCAGGCGGGCCCGATCACCCGAACCGTCCGCGACGCGGCAATCGTGCTTGGCGTCATCGCCGGGCATGATCCCAAGGATTCCACCTCGGCTCGCATCGAAGTGCCGGACTTCGAGGCCGCGCTTCGAGCGGGCGACGTCAAGGGCCTGAAGGTCGGGATCCCAAGGGAATACAGGATCGACGGTACGCCGGCCGAGATCGAAGAACTGTGGGAGCGGGGCGCAGACTGGTTGCGCGACGCGGGCGCCAGCGTCGAGGAGATCTCGCTGCTGCACACCGAATACGCATTGCCCGCGTACTACATTGTCGCCCCGGCGGAAGCGTCCAGCAACCTCGCGCGTTACGACGGGGTACGTTTCGGGCTGAGGGTTCCGGGCGAGACCCTGGACGAGATGTATGAGAACACCCGCGGGCGCGGCTTCGGGCCGGAAGTGCGCCGAAGGGTGATGATCGGGACCTACGTGTTGTCGGCGGGTTACTACGACGCCTATTACGTGAAGGCGCAGCGGGTGCGCACGTTGATCGCGCGCGACTTCCACCAGGCGTTCGAGCGCGTGGACGTGGTGCTGACGCCGACGACGCCGTCGGCTGCCTTTCCGATCGGCGAGAAGATG
>JASMAE010000228.1 GCA_030754475.1 Rhodospirillales bacterium | reverse complement strand
CGGCAGCTCTGGTCGGCGTTCTGGCGGAAAGGGGTTGGGACCGCTCACCGGTCACCGCCGCGGGCGCGATGGTGGCCGGCAACCTGGCCATCTACGTTTGCGGCGTCGCCTGGTTGGGAACGGTCATCGGTTATGAAGGTGCGTGGTCTGCGGGCGTCGAGCCGTTCCTGCTGGGCGACGGCATCAAGATTGTGCTCGGGACCGCGCTTCTACCCGCGTGCTGGAAATTTCTCGGAAATCGGCGGAGCTAACGCGTCATCCGTTTAAGCGGAATCGGGCCGCGCGCCGGTCCGGGGGCTTAGCCGAACACGAGCCTCGGCAGCCAGGTCGCAAAGGCGGGAAACGCGGCGTGGCAATGGTTCGATTGCTCGCACGCCGTGCGATTCTAGGAAACCGGCTCAAGTTGAGTAAGTTCGTCGGCGTTTTCGATCCGCCGCCAACCGCGGGCGCCGTGCGCTTCTAGGGGTCGAAACGCCGACTTGTACGCCATCTTGGAGCTTTCGCCGATCCAGAACCCGAGATAGACGAACGGAAGACCCAATCTTCGCGCTTCCTCGATCGACCACAGGACCATGTACCGGCCGAGGCTTCGTCGGTGTTCGTTGGGGTCGAAGACGCTGTAAACGGCGGAGTAACCGTCGGCAAGGCGGTCCAACAGCGAGACGCCAAGAAGGCGGCCTTCGGGCTCGCGGAACTCGACGACGTCGGTCGGCACCGGCGTATCCTCGATCAGCGCCTGATAGTCGAAAAACTCCATTCGCGCCATTTCTCCGTCGCCGTGACGGGACTTCTGGTAGGCGGCGAAAAGGGCGAATTGCTCGGCGGTGGCAATAGGTGTCAGCGTCTCGGCGAGGAGATCGGCGTTGAGGTTCCAGACCCGTCTTTGCGAGCGCGAGCGCTTGAATTCGGGCGCCCGAACCCGAACCGGGACGCAGGAATTGCAGTCAGGGCACGCCGGCGCGTAGGCGAGGCCGTGGGAACGCCGGAAACCCGCCCTCGAAAGCGCCTCGTAGGCACATTCCTTGCCTACCGCGATGAGTTCGGTCACGACCCTCCGTTCGATCCGGCCCTTCAGATATGGACACGGCATCGCTCCGGTCACGAAGAAGAACTGCGCGCCGCCTCGCGAGTGGACGCTCACGGGCCGGGTTTCCGAAGCGGCATCGCCGGCGGCTCCGCCGGAATGCGATGCACGGAACGCCGTCGACGCGTCGCTCGTGAGGGAATCCCAGGGTGGCGCATGGGGGTAGTAGCGGGCTCGTTCCCCTATTCGGCTGTCTGGCCCGTCCCGCGCAGCAGCACGATCGCGATTCGGCGGTTGCGCGGATTTCTGGGATCGTCGGATACCAACGGATCCTGGTCGGCGGCGCCGACCACCCTTGCGAGGCGTTCGGGAGACACGCCGGCTAGGATCAATGCCCGTCGGGTCGCGTTTGCGCGGTCCGCCGACAGCTCCCAGTTGGTGTAACCGCTCTCGCCACCGGCGTACTTCACCGCATCGGTATGGCCGGTGATCGAGATCTCGTTCGGCAGCTTGGAGATCGCCGCCGCCACCAGATCGAGGGCGTTGCGCGTAGGGTCGAGCATGCTCGCGCTGCCGCTCGAAAACATGGCCAGGCCTTCCTGATCGACGACCTGGATTCGCAGGCCTTCGGCGGTCTGGTCAATCACCAGGCTGTTGACGATCTGCTGGAGTTGCGGCAGGTCTTTGATGGTGTCAAGAATCTCGCGGGTCGCCTCTTCGAACTGCTGATTCTCTTTTTCCTTCAGAACCTTTTCGGCCTGATTCTCGCTGATTTCCTGCTCGCTGACTTCCTGCTCGGTGGATTCCGGCAACCCGGAACCCGCCTGGGGCGCCGGCAAATCCATAGTGAGCGTCGGACTTGCCGTTTCGGACGACATCGCACCTTCTGACGTGATGGCGGTACCGCCGAAGACGCCGCCCGAGCCGCTGGTCGTCCGCGCGATGCTGGCCGGCGCAAAGTAGTTGGATACGCCTTCGAGCTGCTCCTGGGTGACGGAGTTGAGCAGCCACAGCAGAAGAAAGAACGCCATCATCGCGGTGACAAAGTCCGCGTATGCGACCTTCCAGGCACCGCCGTGATGCCCGTGTCCGCCGCCCTTGACCTTTTTGATGATGATCGTTTGGCCTTGCTCCGCCATGGCTCACGCCACTCCTTCGCCTTGGCTTTGGATCATTTCCTCGACCTCCGTGAATGTGGGTCGAACGCTTGAATTGAGCGCTTTTCGCGCGAACTCGACCGAGACCTGGGGTGCGTACCCTTGCATATGGGCGATGATGCCCAACTTGGCACATTGCAGGTAACGTGATTCGGCGTCGAAGGTCTGCTCAACGGACTTCGCGATCGGCGCGGCAAGACCGTAGGAAATCAGGATGCCGAGAAAAGTGCCGACCAGCGCGCCGCCGATCAGGTGTCCCAAGACCTCGGGCGGCTCGGTGATCGAGCCCATGGTGTGGATCACCCCCAGCACCGCGGCGACGATCCCGAGCGCGGGGAAGGAATCGGCCAGCGTCTGCAAGGCGCCGGAAATGGCGTGCTGTTCGCTGTGGTGGATCTCCAACTCCTCGTCCATCACCGCCTCCAGCTCGTGGGAATTGCTGGTGCCGAGCGTCAGAAGGCGGAGGTAGTCGCACAGGAATTCGACCGCGTGATGATCTTTCACGAAGGTCGGAAATTGCTGGAAAATCGGGCTCTCCTCGGGCTTCTCCACGTGCACCTCCAGCGCCAAGTCGCCTTTGGTTTTCGCCAGTTTGAACAGCGCGTAGAGAACGCCGAGCAGCTCCAGAAAGTTATTCTTGCTGTACTTGGATCCCCGCATCAACGGGCCGATCACCTTGGCGGTGCCGCCGAGGACCGTTTTCGGGTTGGAGATGATGTAGGCGCCGATTCCGGCACCGAATATGATGACCCCTTCGAACGGCTGCCACAAAACGTCCAGGTGACCGCCGGCCCCCATGTAGCCGCCGATCACCGATCCGAAGACCACGACGACGCCGATGATGAAGAACATCTCGCACCTCCACCGTGACCGCACGACGAAATACCGGCGACGCTCCGGTCTCGGCGCCGACAATCTTGTTAGTCTTATAAGTTGGCAGGTTCGTCGGTTCCAGCACTTCTCGCGCCGGTTCCGTCGGGAATGCGCGTCGCACCTGCCCTGAGTAATCAGTCCGCCCGGGCGACGCTTTCCAGGCGGGGTCGCCGACAAACCGGCGCCGAGGCACGGCGCGGACGCCGGATAGGGAGCCCGATTCGCGATGGTTCTCGATCAAATCGCGCGCGTGATCGCTGTCCAGGGTCTCGAAGTCGGCGCCCACCTCGGTCCGTTTGCGCGGAACGTCTCGGAAAAGCCGCTGGCGAAAGATCTTGATGACGTTCCCGCCGGCGGCGCCGCTTCGGTGGATCATCTCGGCCAGGGTTCCCGGCTGAGGCGGCGGCAACCCCTTTTCACCGTCCGCAGATGAGGCCCGCAGGCTTGACGAGCGCGTCACGATCCGTGAACGAACCGGTGCGCCGAAAGTTCTCGATATTGAAGGCGAGGCGACGCTCGTGGATGGTCGGCCCACGCCGTTCGCGAGCGGCGGGTTCGCGACCGTGCTAGATCACGCCGCCTTCGCGAAGCTCCGCGACTTCGCCGGCCGTGAGCCCGAGTTCGCTCAGGATCTCGTCGGTGTGCTGGCCGAGAAGCGGAGGCGCGCGGCGGTACGTGACGGGCGTTTCTGAAAAGCGTAGCGGGCTCGCCACCGATGGTGCGCGCCCGAGCACCGGGTGATCGAGAGCGATGCGCAGCTCCCGATCGAGGACCTGAGGGTCGGAGAAGACGTCGGCGAGCGTGTTGATGGGGCCGCTCGGAATGCCCGCCGATTCAAGCGTTTCCGACCACGCGGCGCTGGTGCGCATCTTCATGATTTCGGCGATCATGGGAACCAGCGCCTCGCGGTTGCGGACCCGAGCGTCAATGGAGTGATATCGCGGATCCTCGGCCAGATCGGGCCGCCCGACGATTTCACAGAACCGCGCGAACTGGGCGTCGTTGCCGACAGCGAGCACCAGGCTGCCGTCGGACGTGGGAAACGCCTGGTAGGGGACGATATTGGGGTGCGCGTTGCCATGCCGGGCCGGGTTTTCGCCCGTGGCGAGGAAGTTCGTCGCCTGGTACGACAGCGTCGCAATCGTCGAATCGAGGAGCGCGATATCGATCGATTGACCTTCGCCGGTGCGTTGCCGGTGACCGAGTGCCGCGAGTATGGCGATCGTCGAATAAAGTCCCGAAAGCAGATCCGAAATCGCGATACCGACCCGCAGGGGTTCCCCCTCGGGGTGCCCGGTAACGCTCATGATTCCGCCCATCGCCTGGATCATGGCGTCGTAGCCGGCCCGCGCGCGGTAGGGACCGGTCTGCCCGAAGCCGGTGATCGAGCAATAGATCACGGACGGGTTTGAGGCGCGCACCGCCTCGTAGCCGAGGCCGAACTTGCCGATGTCGCCGGCCTTGAAGTTCTCGACGATCACGTCGGCGCTGTCGGCCAGCGTACGCGCGATCTCTTGTCCCCGCGGGTGCCCGAGGTCGAGGGTCAGCGATTTCTTGCCACGGTTCGCGGCGTGGAAGTAGGCGGCTTCGGAGGTTTCGTTGCCGTCGCTATCGGCGAAATACGGTGGCGCGAACCGGCGCGTGTCGTCGCCAGACTCCGGCCGTTCGACCTTGACAACTTCGGCACCCAGATCGGCGAGGATCATCGTGCAATAAGGACCTGCGAGAATCCGCGTGAAATCGAGCACGATGACGCCATCGAGAGCTGCGGATTTGGGCACGCTCGATTGCTCCGGTGATTCGGGGACGACGAAGGCCAGCGCCCTTCCTAACAAACGCGAGACCCCTTCGCAATCGCCGGCGCATTGTTCCTGCTGATCAGTTCGGGATCAGGAGGCCACCAAGACGAAATCCTTTTTTCATCGCGATGGCGCGCGGCCATCCCATATTCGATAATGCGCGCCGGCGCACCCGCGCCCTCCTCAGGCGAGGGTTGGTGAACGTAGCGATTTGCGGAGAAGGGCAGTGACCCAACTCGCTTCGACAACCACGAATCATGCGCGCGACGCGCTGCCCGGCGAAGACCTCAGTGACTTCGTCACATTCGTGATCGAAGAGCAGTTGTTCGGTGTTCCGGTCCTTCAGGTCCAGGAAATCCTGTCACCAGCGAACATCGCGAACATCCCTCTGGCGCCCTCGGAAGTCAGGGGCTCGATCAACCTCCGCGGGCGGATCGTGACGGTGATCGACGTCCGCGTCCGTCTCGGCCTCGGAAATCGTCCCGACGATGCGGCGGGCATGGGCGTCACGGTCGAGCACGACCACGCGCTTTACACGCTTCTCGTCGACCGGGTAGGCGACGTTATCGGCCTTTCGCCCGAGACGTACGAGAGCAACCCGGCCACCTTGAGCACCATTTGGCGGGAATTCGCAGCGGGCGTCTACCGCCTCGACGGTAAGCTTATGGTAGTCCTTAACGTCGAGCGATTGCTCAACGTGAAAACTTAGAGCGGATCGCTGTTAAGCGATTTCGACGGACCACGATTTTGTCTTCGTGACGGGACGCGCCGCGGTCAGCCCTTTTTCATGAGCGTCGCCGCCTCGATGGCCGCGTAGGTCAGGATCCCATCGGCGCCGGCCCGTTTGAAGGCGAGCAGGGCCTCCATCATCACTTTGTCGTAGTCGAGCCAACCCTGGGCGGCTGCCGCCTTGAGCATCGCGTACTCGCCGCTCACGTTGTAGACGAAGGTAGGAACGCCAAAGGCGTCCTTTAAGCGGCGCACCACGTCGAGGTAGGGGAGGCCCGGCTTCACCATCACCATATCGGCCCCCTCGGCGATGTCGAGCGCCACTTCACGAAGGGCCTCGTCACTGTTTGCGGGGTCCATTTGGTATGTCTTCTTGTCGCCCTTGAGCGCGGCCGACGATCCGATTGCGTCGCGGAAGGGCCCGTAGAAAGCGGACGCGTATTTGGCCGCGTACGAGAGGATCAACCGGTCCTTGAATCCGGCCTCGTCAAGGGCCGCGCGGATCGCGCCCACGCGGCC
>JASMAE010000227.1 GCA_030754475.1 Rhodospirillales bacterium | reverse complement strand
GCGGTCGAGGCGCCCCGGTTCGCGTCCGCGAGCTTCCCGTCCTCGTTCGAGCCCCACGCGACCAACCCGGGACTTCTCAAGCTCGAAGCCTCGCTGGCGGAGGATTTCGGCGACGCGCTTGCCGGCCTCGGCCACGAGATCCTCGCCTGGCCCAAAGATTTCTGGGAGGCGGGCTCGGTCTGCGCCATCATGGCCGATCAAGAAACCGGCGAGCGGCGCGCGTGCGCCGACCACCGCCGCGCGGCCCACGCGCTCGCGGGTTAGGGCGCGGCGCGGCCCCCGGCAAGTCCCCAAACCCCGGCTTAGAACAGCCCCTGCACCAAACCCGCTTCATCGATGTGGATGGATTCGGCCGCCGGGGTCCTGGGCAGGCCCGGCATGGTCATGATGGTGCCACAGAGCACGACCACGAACTCGGCGCCGCCGGCAAGTTGGACGTCGCGGATCGGCACCACGTGGCCCGTGGGCGCGCCCGTGAGGCTGGGGTCGGTCGAAAAGCTGTATTGGGTCTTCGCCATGCACACGGAAAAGCGCCCGTAGCCGTTCGCCTCAAGCTCGCGGAAGCGGTCGCGCACGCGCGTTTCGGCAATGATGTCGTCGGCGCCGTAAAGTGCGGTAGCGACGGTCTTGGCCTTGTTCCAGAGCGTCATGTCGAGCTCGTAGAGCGGCGCGAACTGGGACGCCCCCGATTCAGCCAGGCGGACGACGGCCTCGGCGAGCGCCTCGGCGCCGGCGCCGCCATCGGCCCAGTGGCTGGAAACCACGGCCTCGACGCCGAAAGGCCGGACCGCGTCGGCGACGAAGGCGAGCTCGTCATCCTGATCCGACGCGAAGCGGTTGAGCGCGACCACGGCCGGCACGCCAAAGCTCTTCAGGATCCGGATGTGGCGGGCGAGGTTGGGCATTCCCTTCTCGAGCGCTTCCGCGTTCGGCTCTTCGATCGCGTCGCGCGCCGCGCCGCCGTGCATCTTCAAGGCCCGAAGGGTGGCGACGATGACGGCCGCGTCGGGGCTGAGGCCGGCCCTGCGGCACTTGATGTCGAAGAACTTCTCGGCGCCCAGATCGGAGCCGAATCCGGCCTCGGTAACCACGAATTCGGCGAGCTTGAGCGCGGCTCTGGTGGCAATCACCGAGTTGCAGCCATGGGCGATGTTGCCGAACGGCCCACCGTGGATGAAGGCGGGGTTGTTCTCGAGCGTCTGGACCAGATTGGGCATGATCGCGTCCTTCAAGAGCACGGTCATCGGCCCGTTGGCCTTGAGGTCGCTGGCGTGGATGGGTTCGCGGGCGCGGGTGTAGCCGACGATGACGCGCCCGAGCCGCTCGTTCAATTCCTGCAAGCCCGCCGATAGGCAGAAGACGGCCATCACCTCGGACGCCACCGTGATGTCGAAGCCGCTTTCGTGGGGAAATCCGTTGGTTGTGCCGCCGAGCCCCACGACGACGCTGCGGAGCGCCCGGTCGTTCATGTCGACGACCCGGCGCCAGGTGATGCGGCGGAGGTCGAAGCCGAGCGCGTTGCCCCAGTAGACGTGGTTGTCGATCAACGCCGCCAAAAGGTTGTGGGCAGCGCCGATGGCGTGGAAATCGCCGGTGAAGTGGAGGTTGATGTCCTCCATCGGCACCACCTGGGCGTAACCGCCGCCGGCCGCGCCCCCCTTGGTACCGAAGCACGGGCCCAACGAGGGTTCACGCAGGCAGATGGCGGTCTTTCGCCCCTGCCGGTTCAACGCGTCGCCAAGCCCGACGGTGGTCGTCGTCTTGCCCTCGCCGGCCGGCGTCGGCGTCATCGCGGTCACCAGGACCAGCTTTCCGTCGGGCCGATCGCTTAGGCTATCGATGAAGTCCGGCGAAACCTTGGCCTTGTACGGGCCGAAGCGATAGAGCGCGTCCCCGGGAATGCCCAGTCCGGCGGCGACGTCCTCGATGGGGCGCATGGTTGAGTCGCGAGCGATCTCGATGTCCGGTTTTCCCATGGCTCGTCTCCTCGGAGCGGCGCGCGCGTATGGTCTCGTCGCGCCATCATCCCGGCCCGACACGCCCTTGGCAACCGCCTGGACGAGACCGTAGGGGTGCGTTGCGCGCGGTCTCGACTGTCCTATACTGGCGGCGAAAGCGCGCGGCCCCGTGGGCTGCATGAGGGGGAAGAAGGGCATGGCCGACTTCGATCTCGTCATTCGCGGGGGCACGGTGGTCACGGCATCGGACAGCGTCGTCGCCGACGTGGGCGTCAAGGACGGCGTCATCGAAGCGGTGGCGCGGCACCTGGGCCCGGGCAGGCGCGAGATCGGCGCGGACGGCCTGCTTGTGCTGCCCGGCGGCGTCGACAGCCACTGCCACATCGAGCAGAAGTCCTCGATGGGCATGGAGACCGCCGACGATTTCTATTCGGGCACGGCGTCGGCGGCGTGCGGCGGCACCACCACGATCATGCCGTTCGCGCCCCAAATGCCGGGCCAATCGCTTCGCGCCGTCGTTCAGGACTATCGCGCCCGCGGCGACGCGAAGGCGGTAATCGACTACGCCGTCCACCTGATCGTCTCGGACCCGACGGAACAGGTGCTGGGCCAGGAGCTGCCGGCGCTGATCACCGACGGATACACCTCGTTCAAGATCTACATGACCTACGACGCGATGAAGCTCGACGACCGCAAGATCCTCGAAGTGCTGGCGGTTGCCCGGCGCGAGGGCGCGCTGGTCATGGTGCATGCCGAGAACAACGAATGCCTGGCATTCCTGAGCGATCTTCTCATCCGTGCCGGTCACACCGAACCCCGGTATCACGCCACCGCGCGGCCGATGCCGGTGGAGCGCGAGGCGACCCATCGGGTGATCTCGCTGGCCGAGGTGATGGACGTTCCCATCCTGATCGTCCACGTCTCAGGGATAGAGGCCGCCGAGCAGATCCGCTGGGCCAAGGCGCGCGGCCTCAAGGTCTACGCCGAGACATGCCCGCAGTATCTGTTCTTGAGCGAAGACGACCTCGACCAGCCGGGGCTCGAAGGGGCCAAGTTCATGTGCAGCCCGCCGCCGCGGGACAAGGGGAACCAGGAGAAGCTGTGGCAGGCCATCCAGACCGGGCTGTTCGACGTCTTCTCGTCGGACCACGCGCCCTACCGCTACGCCGGCTCCGACGGCAAGCTCATGCACGGGCCGAACGCCACGTTCAAGCGCATCGCCAACGGCGTTCCGGGGCTCGAGGTCCGGCTTCCGCTGCTCTTCCACGGCGGCGTCGGCGCAGGCCGCATCGATTTGGGGACGTTCGTCGCGCTGACGTCGACCAATCCGGCGAAGATGTACGGCCTGCATCCCAGAAAGGGGACCATCGCCGTCGGATCGGACGCCGACATCGCCATCTGGGACGCCGCCAAAGAGGTCACCATCACCCAAGCGATGCTGCACGACGCCATGGACTACACGCCCTACGAAGGGATGACGGTGAAGGGGTGGCCCGTGATCACCATCTCGCGTGGCGAGGTGGTCTGCGAGAACGGCGAGTTGACGGCGGCAAAGGGGCGGGGGCTATTTCTTCCGTGCGCCAAGCCGGCCAGCGCCGTGCCTTCGGGGCGCCTGGTGACGGCGTTCAACCCCGCCGCCGGGCGCATGCAGGGCGCGGGCGCGTAAGCCGGTGCGGGCGGACGTGGAAAGGATGCAGACAAGAGGGGTTCGATCGATGGCAAGGAAGATCACCGTCGCGGCGGCCCAGATGGGCCCCATCCAGCGCGCCGACGACCGCGCTTCCGTTGTCGCCCGGCTTCTCGAACTGATGCGCGAGGCGCACGCCACGGGGTGCCGCCTGGTGGTGTTCCCCGAGTTGACCCTCACCACGTTCTTTCCGCGCTGGATCATGATGGACCAGGCCGATATCGACGCCTACTTCGAGGCCGAGATGCCGGGACCCGAGACTCGAGTCCTGTTCGAGACGGCGGCCGAGCTCGGGATCGGCTTCCACCTCGGTTACGCCGAGCTTGCACGCGAGAACGGCGCGCTTCGACACTACAACACCGCGATCTTGGTGAACGGCTCGGGCCGGATCGTCGGCAAGTACCGCAAGGTGCATTTGCCCGGCCATGCGGAGCCGGATAACGCGCGTCTCGCCCAGCACCTCGAGAAGCGCTATTTCGACGTCGGCGATTTGGGGTTCCCGGTATGGCGCGCGTTCGGCGCCGTCGTGGGCATGTGCATCTGCAACGACCGCCGCTGGCCCGAGACCTTCCGGGTGATGGGCCTTCAAGGCGTCGAGCTGGTGGCGCTCGGCTACAACACGCCGACCACCAACACCTCGGCCCAAGAGCCCTATCATCTGCGCATGTTCCACAACCACCTGGTGATGCAGGCGGGCGCCTATCAGAACGCCACCTACGTGGTGGCCGCGGCCAAGGCGGGCGACGAGGACGGCCACGGGCTGATCGGCGGAAGCTGCATCATCGCCCCGTCGGGCGAGATTGTGGCCCAGGCCCAGACCGTTGACGACGAGCTGGTGGCGGCGCGAATCGATCTCGATCTCTGCGCCTTCGGCAAAGAGTCGGTGTTCAACTTCGCGGCCCACCGGCGCATCGAGCACTACGGCCTGATCTGCGAGCGGACCGGCGCCGAGGCCCCGCCCGAATGACGCCGGACGAAGTTGAGATCGCCATCGTCGGCGCCGGAATCGCCGGAATCGCGACCGCCTATTATCTGTGTACCGAGCATGGGATTCGCGATCTCATGATCCTCGACCCCTGGGCGCCGATGAATCTGACCACCGCCCGGTCGGGCGAGAACTACCGGAACTGGTGGCCGCACCCGACCATGGTCGCGTTCACCGATTCGAGCATCGATCTGATGGAACGGATCGCACGAGAGAGAGCGAACGCGATCCGCATGACCCGGCGCGGATACGCGCTGGCGACCCGCGCAGATGACGTGGGCGGCCTGGTGGCGAGCCTGGAGGCCGGCTACGGCGCCACCGCCGCGGCGCACATCCGCATGGTCGACACGGCGCGCGCTGGCGCGCGCTACGTCGGTTGCGCCCCCCACGGCGCCGAAGGGTGGGAGCTTGCGCCCAACGGAATCGACGTCATCACCGAGACGGACGCGATCCGCCGCCACTTCCCCCATTACGCGGACGACGTCCGCTGCGTCCTTCACGTCCGGCGGGCGGGCGACGTCAGCGCCCAGCAGATGGGCCAGTTCATGCTCGAGACGGTGCGAGGCATGGGCGGCAGGCTGAGGCTCGGCCGGCTTGTGTCGGTGGAGAGAAACGGGAAGTTCGCGCTTCAGGTGGCGAGCGAGGGGGGGAGCGAGCAGATTCTTGCCGAGACCTTGGTCAACGCGGCAGGGCCGTTCCTCGCCGAGGTGGCGGCCATGCTGGACGTCACCCTTCCGACCCAGACCATCTTTCAGCAGAAGATCGCTTTTCGCGACCGCGCCGGCGCGATCCCGCGGCGTATGGCCTTCGCCGTCGACCTCGATCCGCAAGTCCTCGACTGGAAGGCCGAGGAGCGCGACCTGCTCGGCGCGGATCCGTCGAACGAATGGCTGACGGACCGTTTCCCCGGCGGCATCCACTGCCGCCCCGAAGGCGGCGAGGGCGGCGACTGGATCAAGCTCGGTTGGGCCTTCAACCGTGCACCCACGGCGCCCCAATGGGAGCCCGCGTGCGACGAACGGTTCCCCGAGGTCGTGTTGCGCGGGGCGGCGGCGCTTCAGCCCGCGCTAAAGGCCTATTACGGGCGGCTGCCAGTGGATTTGTCACATTACGGCGGCTACTACACCATGACGCCTGAGAATTGGCCCTTGATCGGCCCGATGGGGCCTACCGGCGCGTTCGTCGTCGGCGCGCTGTCCGGTTACGGGACGATGTCGGCCGCGGCCGCAGGCTCGCTCTGCGCCAGCTGGATCGCCGGGGCTGAGCTGCCGGACTATGCCGCACCGCTCAGCCTCGCGCGGTACGCCGACGACGCGTTGGTGGCGAAGCTGCGAGAAACCGAAAACAAAGGGGTTTTGTGATCACGGACCGGCGCACCGGGGGCAACGCCTGAGATGGCGGCCACCATCGCCGGCGTGCTCAGCGTGTTTGATCCGGACGCGGACGAGGTTCCGGTGGTCTTCGATTCGCCGCACAGCGGCGCCGAATATCCCGACGACTTCGGCTGCATAGCACCGATGGCGAACGTGCGGACGGCGGAGGACGCTTTCGTCGACGCGCTTTTCGCGGCGGCGCCCGGGAAAGGCGCAACCTTGCTCTCGGCCCATTTCCCGCGCGCCTACATCGACGTCGACCGCTCGGCTCTCGATCTTGATCCCAATATGCTCGAAGGCCCGTGGCCGGAGCCCCTCGCGCCCAGCCCGAAAACCACCAAAATGGGCAGTGGTCTTGTCTGGAGCACGTGTATCCCCGGCATTCCCATGTACGACCGCAAGCTCTCGGTGGCCGAGATCCGGCGGCGCATCGAAACCTACTACAAGCCGTACCACGCGGCGCTCGCCCAGACCCTCGACGACAAAAGGCGCCGCTTCGGCCGGGTCTGGCACGTCAACTGCCATTCCATGGTGTCGGTCAGCTCGGTTAAGGGGCCCGAGGGGCGGGCGGGTATGGAACGGCCGCATTTCATCCTGGGCGACGTCGACGGCAGCACTTGCGCGCCGGAATTCACCGATCTCGTGCGCGCGAATCTCGCTGGGATGGGATACGAGGTCCGGATCAACACGCCCTATACCGCCGCCGAGCTCGTGATCGCCTACGCCGACCCGGCGAACGGGTGCCACGGCCTGATGATCGACATCAAGCGCGATCTCTACATGGATGAGGAGACGATCGAGCGAACGTCTGGCTTCACCGCCCTTGAAGCCGACGTCACCCGCCTGATCGAGGCGATTTGCGATTATGCGAGAAGCGCTGCTTGACGCGGGAAGTCGCGAAGCGACAAACGCCGCGCACCAGTCGAAGGCTCGGGAACACAAGACCCCAGACAGCCCTGGCGGCCTCGACTGCCGTCGGATATATCTAATGTATCGCCTTTAAAAGACAGAAATACTCTTTGATTTTATGCGTGTTTATGTGTGCATGGTTATGAGGCGCACGACGCCGATCGCGCCTCAGCCTTCGTCGCCGCCGGCGTAACGATGCACGTGGAAGGGTTGCTTCGCGAGCCCGCCGCAGAACGAGGCCACCACCGCCTCTAGCTTGAGCGCGAGCTCCTTGGCCGCCTCGTTGCTGGCGCCGAGCCGCTCGACCACGGCCTCGGCCCGCCCGCCGAGGCCGTCGGTGTCGATGTTCGCGAACCGTCGGTTCTCGTAGACCAAACGGCCGCCGATCATGACGCTATCGACGCCCGTCGCGTCCTCGGCGAAGACGATCTGGTTGGTGGCGTCGTTCAAGGGCACGTAGTTCGTATTGCACGCGTCCAGGAACACGATGTCGGCCTTGTGGCCAGGCGCGATGGCGCCGATCTTGCCGTCCAGGCCGAGCACCCGGGCGCTTCCCTGGCTGGCCATCCGAAACACCTCGTCCGCGGACAACCAGCGGCTGAAATCCGGGCCCTGGACGCGGGACGTGAAAGCGGCGAGCCGCATCGCCTCGAACATGTTCTGGTTGTCGGAACACGTGCGCCCGTCGGTGCCGATCCCGACCGCGACGCCCTTATCCAGCATGCGCCGGACCGCGGCGAGCCCGGTTCCCAAGCGCATGTTGCTGCCGGGGTTGTGGGCGACGAAGCAGCCCTTATCGGCGAGCCGCGCGACATCGTCGTCGTCCACCCAAACACAATGGGCTGCTGTGAAGTTCGGCCCCAACACGCCGAGTTCGTCGAGATGCGCGGTCAGCGAATGGCCGTACCGCGCGAGGCCCGCCACGGCCTGGACTTTGGATTCGGCGAGGTGGGTGTGGAAGCCGCAGCCCCAATCGCGGGCGAAGGCTGCGGTGCGGCGCAAGTACTCGTCCGAGCAATGGAGCGGGATCGTCGGCGCGACCGCGAGGCGGATCTGATCGCGATCGAAGTTCCATTCCCGAATTGCGCGCTCGATCACCTCGAAGCACGCCTGCCACGGGATCGAGCGCACCTTGGACGCGGCCTCGAAAGGGCCGCGCAATTCGTCGGGGATCGCGTCGAGCAGACCGGGGACCGAGGCGTAGAAGGTAGAATCGGTCATCATGGACGCGATCACGGCGCGCATACCGACATCCGCGTACGCCCGGGCGACCGCCGAAATGCCTTCGGCGCTCGGCATCGGGAACTCGTAGAACAGGTCGTAACATGCGGTGCAGCCCTTGCTCACCATCTCGACCGCGCCGATGAGCGTGTTGAGATACCGATCCTCGATCGATAGATCGCCGCGGATCAGCGGGCCGGCGTTCAAAAGGTGCTCAAGCGTCCAGCGGTCGCCGGTGCTGCGATGCAGGTTGCTGTGGCCGTGGGTGTGGGCGTTGACGAGGCCGGGGATCAGGATGCGACCCTCGGCGTCGATTGCTTCCGAGCCCGCAGGCGCGGCCAATCCCGGCGGGCCCAGCTCGGCGATGGTATCGCCGCGTATGAGTACGTCGCGCGGCTCCGCGGTACGCGTCGCGCAATCGAAAAGGCGGCCGCCGCGAATCACAAGCATCGCATCGGTCCTCGCGTTCGTTGCGCCCGCGATTTCCGGGCGGGCGGGTTTGACAGGGCCGAAGGCGCGCAACTATCTTAGCGCCGATTCGCTGGCAATTCAGCGCCGGCTTCGGTGAAGACCGTCGCCGGCGTTGTGGCGATAGCACCCCGAGACGTTACGGCGGCATCGGCGGAGACGAGAGGACATGGCGGGGCTCCTGGACGGCAAGGCCGCGATCATCACCGGCGGCGGCTCAGGCATCGGCGAGGCGACGGCACGGCTGTTCGCGCAGCAAGGCTGCAAAGTGGTCGTCGCGGGACGCCAGCGCGACCGGCTGCAGCGGGTGGCGGACGAGATCGGCGGCCTTGCGGTCACGACGGACGTCGGCGTCGAAGACGAGGTCAAGGCGTTGTTCGAAGCCAACGACCGGGCTCACGGGCGGCTCGACGTGCTCTTCAACAACGCCGGCAACCCGGGACCCATCATGAACGCCGAGGACATGGACATGGAGGCGTGGGACGCGCTGTATGCGTCGAACGTGCGCGGCATCATCCTGTGCATCAAGCACGCGGTTCCCCGGCTTCGTGCCCAGGGCGGCGGTGCCATCATCAACACGTCCTCGATCATGGGAATGAAGGCGACGCCGACGCGAAGCGCCTATTGCTCGACCAAGTTCGCGGTCATCGCCA
>JASMAE010000226.1 GCA_030754475.1 Rhodospirillales bacterium | reverse complement strand
CGACGATCCCGGGACACTCGTTGTCGACGAGGATGAAATAGTGGAAAAGCAACACGTCAGCGGAATTGCCTACAGCCGGGATGAAGCCAAGATCACCCTGATCCGGGTCGCCGACCGGCCGGGCGTGGCCGCCGGAATCTTCGGGCCGCTCGCGGACGCCGAGATCAATGTCGACATGATCGTTCAGAACGTCTCCGCCGACGGCAAGGCGACGGACCTCACGTTCACCGTCACCGAAGGCGACCTCGATCGCGCCATTCAGGTGCTGGGAGAGCACAAGAAGGTCCTCGGCTACGCCGATCTCGTATCGGACGCCAACGTGGCCAAGGTCTCGGTCATCGGCGTCGGAATGCGGAGCCACGCCGGCGTGGCGCAGTGCATGTTTCACGCGCTCGCCGAAAAGGGCATCAACATCCAGGTTATATCGACCTCGGAAATCAAGGTCAGCGTCCTGATTGCCGAGGAATACACCGAGCTCGCGGTACGATCGCTCCACGCCGCCTACGGCCTCGACGCCGCCTGAACCCGGGCACCGCGCGCCGCGCGAGCACGGCGCCATGATGCGAAGGCCATAGATAATGCCGCACCGTCCGGTCTCGACCATCCCGCGCCGTCTGTTGGCACGGGTGCGGGACGTCATGGCGGGCGCCGGATCCGCGGCCGAACGGCTGGAGCGCATCGCCGCCGTCATCGCCGCCGACCTAGTCGCCGAGGTCTGCTCGGTTTACGTGCGGCGCGCAGGCGACGTGATGGAGCTGTTCGCGACCCAAGGCCTCAATCCGGACGCCGTCCACAACACGAGGCTCCGTATGGACGAAGGTCTGGTCGGAGACATCGCCGCCAACGCGCGCCCGCTGGCGCTCGCCGACGCCCGGCAACACCCGAACTTCGCCTATCGGCCCGAGACCGGCGAGGAAATCTACCAGTCCCTGATGGGGGTTCCGATCCTCCGCGGCGGCCGGGTCATCGGCGTGCTCGCCGTCCAGAACAAGACGCGGCGCAGCTACGCCGAGGAAGAGGTTGAAACCCTCGAGACCGTCGCCATGGTGCTCGCCGAACTGGTGGCCGGCGGCGAGTTGATCGAGACGGACGAGTTTTTTCCGGCCGACGGCACTGCACTTCTGCCGCTCAGGCTCGAGGGCGTGATCCTGAATGGCGGACTGGGGGCAGGGGTCGCGGTCCTGCACCAGCCCCAGTTCCGGGTCGGCAATCTCGTGGCCGAGGATCCGGCGCTCGAACTCGAGCGCCTGCGCCGGGCCGTCACCGAAATGCGCGGCGCGCTCGACACGATGTTGGGATCCACCGAGCTCGCGGGGCGCGGCGAACACCGCGCCGTCCTCGAGACCTATCGAATGATCGCCGAAGACGCGGGCTGGCTGGCGCGCATCGAAGAGGCGGTCGGGACCGGGCTCACCGCCGAAACGTCGGTCCAGATGGTGCACAGCGACATCCGGGCCCGGTTGGGTAAGGCGCCGGACCAATACCTCCGCGAGCGGCTTTACGATTTCGAGGATCTCGCCAACCGGCTGCTTCGTCATCTGACCAAAGGTGAGCCGCCAAGGCCCGAGGTTGGCACGGGCGCGGACGTGATCGTGGTGGCGCGGTCCATGGGCCCCGCGCAGCTTCTGGACTATCACGGACCGTCGCTCCGCGGCCTGGTGCTGGAAGAGGGCTCGCCCACCATGCACGTGGCGATCGTGGCCCGGGCGCTGGATATTCCGGTCGTCGGTCAGGCCAAGGAGGCGTTCACGCGGATCGAACAGGGCGATCCGATCCTCGTCGACGGCGACAACGCCGTGGTCCTCATCCGTCCCGGCGAGGACGCGCAAAATAACTTCGCCGAGGCGATGCGCGCGATCGCGCAACGGCGCGCAGGCTTCGCCACCCTGCGCGACCTGCCGGCCGAGACCCGTGACGGAGAAAGAATCAGCCTCAACATCAATGCTGGGTTGCTGACCGACGTCCGTTTCCTCGAAGACACCGGCGCCGACGGGATCGGGCTATTTCGCACGGAGATCCCGTTCATGGTGCGCGCGGCGTTCCCCAGCGTCGAGGCTCAGCGCGTGCTCTACGCCGAGATCCTGGACCAGGCCCAGGGCAAGCCGGTCCTGTTCCGGACCCTGGACGTAGGTGGCGACAAGGCGCTGCCCTATTGGAAGCACGCCCAGAGCGAGAACCCGGCGATGGGATGGCGCGCGATCCGCGTCTCCCTGGATCGCCCGGCGATGATGCGCCAGCAGATTCGGGCTCTCATCGGGGCGGCGTCGGGGCGCGCGTTGCGCGTGATGTTCCCGATGATCGCCGAAGTCTCGGAGTTCGACGCTGCGCACGAAATCCTCAAGCGCGAGCTGGAACGCGCGCGCGCGCGCGGCGCCGAGATGCCGAACGCGGTCGAGGTGGGCGCCATGCTGGAGGTTCCGTCGCTCGTCTATCAGCTCGATGCGCTGCTGTCGCGCGTCGACTTCGTCTCGGTCGGCACCAACGATCTATTCCAGTTCCTGTTCGCCTCCGACCGCGGCGACCCGCGGCTCGCCGAGCGTTACGATTTCCTCTCGCCCATCGTGTTTGCCCTTCTGCGGACGGTTCTTGAGGGTTGTCGCGCGGCCGACGTCCCGGTGAGCGTTTGCGGCGAAGCGGCGAGCCGTCCCCTCGACGCGATGGCCATAATCGGCCTCGGCTTCCGCAACTTTTCGGTGCCGCCGCCCGCGGTCGGACCGACCAAGTCGATGATCCGCAGTCTGACCTTGGGGCCGCTGACCAGCTATTTGGAGACGCTTGCGACGCTCACCCATCACAGCGTGCGAGAGCAGTTGAGGGAATTCGCTCTCGATCATGGAGTCATGATTTAAGACTCATGCCTTTTCCTCTTGAAATTGATGGACTTTCTGCAATTATAGTTAGCCAAGAAAATGCCAAGGGTTTGGCCCCCGTTCGCCAGCCGGCCCGGATGTGCCGGTGGCGAATGCGCCGGGGCTTGCAGTCGAGGACGGGCACCGCCGGGAGCGCCGTCGGCGGTACGCGGGTCGCCATCCGTCGTGCCTTGAATTACACCGTCTGATTGTTCTTAAACCGGCCGCACTCACGTAAGGAAAGGGGTGTTGGAAAGCGACAACAAGACGAACGATCGCCCGGGCGTGGGGGCGCTTCTGCGCGCGTCTCGTCTGCGCGTGGGAGAGGATCTGCGCGATGTCGCCGCGAACCTGTGCATCCGCTACCTGTACCTCGAGGCCATCGAGGAGGGACGCTACGCGGACCTGCCGGGTCCGACCTATGCCATCGGCTTCGTTCGCGCGTATGCCGAGCACATTGGGCTCGACAGCGACGAGGTGGTCCGGCGCTTCAAGCAGGAAATCGCAGGCGTCCAGGAGACGGTGGACCTCGTCTTCCCGACACCCGTTCCCGAACGTAGTATCCCGAGCGGCGCGATCGCCTTCGTGGGCGCCGCCATCGCCCTGCTCGCCTACGGCGGATGGTATGCAAGCACGTCGGACCAGCGCCTCTTCGTCGAATTGATCGCGCCTTTGCCTGAGAAGCTCGCGCGCCTCTTGCCGGGCGAGGACGCGCCGGAGACGTCGGCCCTGCCCGCCGAAGGGGACGCCTTGGCGTCGGCGCCCGTGTCCACGGTTGAGGGAACGGATGTCGTACACGAGGACGGGTCCGCCGGGATGGGGCGCGTCGAAGCTGCGCGCACGGAGCGAGTGACGATCGATCCGCCTCTGCCCGCGGTCCGGCCTGCTCCGGCGCCCGTCGTCGTGGTCGAGCCGATCGTGACGCGGGCTCTCGAGGCCCCAGCGCCGGGCGGGACCACGGTTGCCGAGGCACCCTCGGTTCTGGTCACGGCGTTCCAACTTGAGCCCGCGCACCCGAATCCCGCGTCCGAGATTTCGAGCGGCGAACCACCGGCGGCGGTGCTCGCCCACGGCGAGGGCACCGATGCGGGATTGAAACCGCGCGCCGTCCTTCCCGCGATCCCCGGCGACGCCGCGGCGACCGAGCGGAACGAATACACAGCCGCGATCCCGAGCGGCTCGGACGAAGGCACGAGCCCCGCCGTCGTGGGCGCGGGCGTGGTTCGCACGGCATCCGAAACGGCATCCGAAGACGGGAGCGAGGTTCGGCTGCGGCAAAGCGGTGGCTTACCGGATCCGCCGCTCGAACGGGCCTCCATCGGCGGTGCGCCGGCCGAGCCGCACCCGGATCCCCCGGTGGCCGGCCGCGGGCCGGGCGAAACTCTCCCGACCGGCGCGGACCGGGCTCGTTACGTTCGCACCGACAGCGACTTGGCCACGCTGACCGGCATGATCGAATCCGCCGATCCGGCGCCGGGCACCCCGTTGACGGAGGCGACCGACGCGCCTTCGCTCGGTGAGCGGACGGACACGCCCGATTTGCTAGCCGGCCTCGATGCGTCGTCCGCGCCGATGCCGTCGGAGGCGAGCGAGGTGGCCCGTCTCGCCGAAGATGCCGACGCGGCGGCGATGGATGCGCCGGGCCGTGACGCGACGGGCCGCGAACCGACGGACGACGACGCACCCGAAATCGTCGTGCGCGCGAAGATGTCGAGCTGGATCCAGGTCCGCGACGATGCCGGGAACCAGCTTCTGATGACGCGCCTGATGCGGGCCGGCGACACCTACCGAGTTCCGGACCGGCGCGGGCTGCGGCTGTTGACCGGAAACGCCGGAGCACTCGAGATCCTGGTGGGTGGCGAGGAGGCTCCGGCGATCGGGCCGGTGGGCGCGGTTCGTAGGGACGTCGCCCTCGACCCTCAGCGACTTCTCAACGGCACGGCGACCTCGGAGTAGGGGGTTTTTCGTCGTGCCGGCGCAAGGGCGATCGGCGTGCGGACCGGACACCGTGCCGACCCGTGTGCCGACTGATGCATTGACCGCGCGCCCAGCGATGCGGCAAAAACGTGGTCTCGGCCGAAACCGACCCGCTTTCGCGTGAAAGGGCGCGAACCATGCCCGATGGTGGCCCCCTGCCCGAAACCCGACGCCGTAGCGTCCCGGTCCGGATCGGCGACGTCGTCGTCGGTGGTGACGCGCCGATCGTCGTTCAGTCCATGACCAATACCGACACGGCGGACGTGGCCGCGACGATCGCCCAAATCGCGGCGCTCGCCGGCGCCGGTTCCGAGATCGTGCGCATCACGGTTGATCGCGCCGCCGCCGCCGCGGCCGTCCCGCGCATCCGCGAGGGCCTCGACGATCTCGGTGTCCACGTTCCCCTCGTCGGCGACTTCCACTATATCGGCCACGAACTTCTGGTCGCGTATCCCGATTGTGCGCGGGCGCTCGCAAAGTTCCGCATTAACCCCGGCAACGTGGGATTCGGCGACAAGCGCGACACCCGCTTCGCGACCATGATCGAGGTCGCGCTGAAGGAAGGCCGCGCGGTGCGGATCGGCGTCAACTGGGGCAGCCTCGACCAGGCGCTGCTGGCGCGTCTTATGGACGACAACGCGCGTTCGGCGGACCCCCGGGATTCGGCCGCGGTGATGCGCGAGGCGCTCGTGGTCTCCGCCCTCGACAGCGCCCGGCGCGCCGAGGAGATTGGCCTGGCGCGCGACCGCATCGTGCTTTCGTGTAAGGTCAGCGGCGTTCAGGATCTCATCTCCGTATACGGCGAGCTTGCGCGGCGAGGCGATTACGCCCTGCATCTGGGACTGACGGAAGCCGGCATGGGCTCGAAGGGCATCGTCGCTTCGACGGCGGCGATGGCGGTCCTTCTGCAACGCGGGATCGGTGATACGATCCGGGTCTCGCTGACGCCCGATCCCGGCGGCGAGCGCACCCGCGAGGTAGTGGTGGCCCAAGAGATACTGCAGACAATGGGGCTCAGGTCCTTCTCGCCCTTGGTGAGCGCATGCCCGGGCTGTGGGCGGACCACCAGCACCACTTTCCAGGACTTGGCCAACGCCATTCAGGGGTATGTCCGCGAACGCATGCCCGAATGGCGCCGTCGGTACCTGGGCGTCGAGACCATGAGCCTCGCGGTCATGGGTTGCATCGTCAACGGCCCGGGTGAAAGCAAGCTCGCGGATATCGGCATCAGCTTGCCCGGAAACGGCGAGGAACCTGCCGCGCCCGTGTTCGTCGACGGGCGCAAGGTTGCCACCCTTCGCGGGGATGATATCGCCGAGCAATTTCACCGCATCGTCGACGGGTACGTGGAGACCCGCTTCGAAAAGCGCCTCTGACCATGGTGGAGAGCCGGCAATCCTCGGCGCCGGCGGCGGCGCGAACTAAGGCGGGACGTGCACCGTCGTTGGAGCGCGTGCGCGGAACCCGCGACATCCTTGCCGACGAAATGCGACGCCACCGCGCCGTCGAGGACGCGGCTTGGGCGACCGCCCGGCGGTACGGATTCACCGAGATCGCGACGCCGGTGTTCGAGTTCACCGAAGTCTTCGCCCGCACCCTCGGCGAGACCTCGGACATCGTCACCAAGGAAATGTACACCTTCGCCGACCGCAGCGGCGACAGCGTGACCTTGCGCCCGGAATTCACCGCGGGCGTGGCGCGCGCATTCATATCGAACGGACTGCGCCACCAGCTGCCGCTCAAGTTCTTCTGCCGCGGGCCGATGTTCCGTTACGAGCGTCCCCAGAAAGGCCGCCTGCGCCAGTTCCACCAGGTGGACGTGGAGA
>JASMAE010000225.1 GCA_030754475.1 Rhodospirillales bacterium | reverse complement strand
GACGACTGCGGCGCCGTGAAGTGAAACAATATCCGATTGAAGGGAGGACGCGAGTATGGATCTCAGGACACCCTGATCGGTCTCGAAAACGATCGGAACAATATCGAATCCGACACCAAGCGCCCGAGACTATCGGGCATGGCCGATCGGCGATGACGCGACCGGTGACGGGTCGGCGGACCGCCGCCGCACCCTCCCGCCGTCATGCCCGTGCTCGTCACGAGCATCCACGATATCGGGATCGCGCGTGGGTTTGCGAAGACGTGGATGGCCGGGACGCGGCCCGGCCATGACGCGACCGGTGACGGGTCGGCGGATCGCGCCTAGGCGATTCCGACCGACCACGATCCGGTCTATGCGTCGAGCTTCGCCTTTGCGGTCTGCCAGGCGTCGAGTTTGGCGCGCGCGCCGTTGGTCGCCGGATTCATGGCTTCGTCATGATTGGCCCGCTTCGCGGTCAGCTCGATGACGTAGCCGTTCGGATCGCGGAAGTAGATCGAATCGATGAAATGGTGATCCGCAATGCCGCGGGTTTCCATCCCGGCCGCCTTTCCCTTCTCGAACATGGCGTGCAGCGCGTCGGGTTCGACCTCGAGCGCGATATGCAGGTCGTAATCGTGCTGTTCCTTGAACGCGAAGGGTTGGTCCGGCGCCTCGAAGAACGCCAAATAGGAGCCGTCGTCGAGCCGATAAAAGGTATGGAGCGCGTTCGTCTTGCGCCCCGTCTTGGTCTCGCCGATCTCGAGGGTGCCCGACAGCGGCAGCCCGAGAAAGTCCTCGTAGAACGCGCGCGTCTCCTCTGAATTCCGGCAGCGATAGGCGTTGTGGTGAAGTCCCTTGATCATGCTCTCCTCGTGCATTCGCGAAACCGTTGGTGTGGCGGGGCGATCTCGGCGAGGAAAGACGGACCGGCTCGCCGCCGGGCCTCGGTTCGTCCCGCTCCGGGGCTCGATCATAGCACGGATGCGGTTGCGACGCAATCGCGCCAAGTGCGCGCATGGGCGGCACCCGTTCGCCGTCCGAGGCGGCGGGCCTTAGACGAGGACGCGCAAGTGTGGCGCCGGCCGGCCGCTCTTAAACTCGTGCAAGACGCGCTGGGCGAGATCGGGATAGCGCTCGACCAGCAGATCGAGCATGTCGTCGGCGTCGGCCTCGCTCGTCTCGTAGGCCCCCGCCGCCGTGCACAAGGCGCGGGCGATCAATTCGTCGGTGCGGTTCGCAAGTTCCATCGGACGTGCTCCCTATTCGGTCGCTCGTCGCGTTCGCGATTCCGCAAAGGTGCAGAAACCGCGTCATCGCGGAACCCTACGCCGCCGGCGTTACCAATCCCTTACCTGACCCCGTGCCGTCGCCGCGCGCCCGGCCCCGCGCCTTGGGACGCGCGCGCGCCCACTACTCGTTCCTCCGGACCGGGATTTCCATCCCGTCCTCGCCCCAGATCAGGGTGCCGGTGAAGATCTCGCCCATATCGGCGATGGTGCGCTCGCGAATCCCGTCGACGTCGGTCTCGATCGGAAAATGGCTCGCCACCAGGGTGCGCACGCCGGCATCTCTGGCGAGCTCGGCGACCGCGCGGTGAGGCATGGCGGCGAGGTCGGAGCCGGGGTTTTCCATGCGCACGCACATTTGCACAAGCACGTCGGCGTCGCGGGCGATGGTGTGCATGGCGTCGCACGGCCCGCAGTCGCCGGAATAGGCGAAGACGCCGTCGTCGGCCTCGAGTCGGTAGGCGTAGCACGGGAGATAGGGCTGCACGTGGGGCACGCTCGCCAGAGTCAAGCGCCAGTTATCGCCTTCGACGGTGTCGCCCTCGGAAAGCTCGATCACGCCGGTCTCGGGCAGCGCGCGCTCGCCGGTGCCGCCGCGCCGGTGATAGAGACCGACGCTGGTGGGATGCTGGGTCCGCGCGATCAGGTCGTCGGCGAAGGCCCCTTCGGGCCCGAACAAGCGGTCGATGAACTTCTGCAGGCCCGGCGGTCCGTGGATCTTCATCGCCGCCAGCTTGCCCGCCGCCATGTCCCAGCGGTTGAGGAACAACCGGATCAGATCGGCGCAGTGGTCGTAGTGCAGGTGCGTGATGAAGACGTGGGTCACGTCGGTGCAGTTGATGCCGACCTCCATCAGGCGCTGGTAGGCGCCGGGGCCGTGGTCGAACACGATCACGTCGCCGCCGGTCCGGACAACGTAGCCCGACGAGACCCGTTTCAACGAAGGATCGGGGACGCCGGTCCCCAGAAGATGCAGTCGCATGGCCACCTCACTATTGGACGATCGCGCCCAGCTATAGCAGTATTGTCCGCTGCTTGACACGGACCGCGGCACAATAGTCGAATGGCCGTCCGTGTTTGCAGGCCGAACGCCGTACCGAACCCGCCCACGCCGACCGAGGCACCCGCGATGGCGAACACGATCCCAGGCGTCCTGACCCTGGTCGAGCCGACCGGCGACGAGGCGCCGGTGGTGTTCGATTCTCCGCACAGCGGCAACGAATTTCCCGCCGATTTCGCATCCATCGTCCCCGAACATCGGCTCCGGGCCGCCGAGGACGCCTTCGTCGACGATCTTTACGCCCAAGCCCCGGCGCTCGGCGCGGCGCTTCTCAGCGCGCGCTTCCCGCGCACCTACATCGACCCCAACCGAAGCGTCACCGACCTCGACCAGGCGATGATCGAAGGCGACTGGCCGGATCCCCTAGCGCCCGGCGACAAGACGGTGAAGATGGGAAGCGGGCTCATCTGGCGCACCTGCTATCCGGACCTCGAGATGTACGACCGCAAGCTCACGGTCGCCGAAGTGCACGGGCGGATCGAGTCCTACTACCGGCCCTACCACGCCGCGCTCGCGGCCCGCGTCAACGCGTTGCACGAAAGGCACGGCAAGGTCTGGCACGTCAACTGCCATTCCATGCCGTCGGTGAGCTCGGCCAAGTCGCCCGAAGGCCGCGCCGGTGTCGAGCGGCCCGAGTTCGTGCTCGGCGACCGCGGGGGCAAAACCTGCGCGCCCGAATTCACAGAGCTCGTCCGCGGTACCCTCGCGCACCTCGGCTACGACGTCCGGCTCAACGATCCCTACAACGGCGCCGAGCTGGTGGTTGCCTATTCCGCGCCCGCGGCCGGCCGCCACAGCCTGCAGATCGAGATCAAGCGCGCGCTCTATATGGACGAGGAGGCGATCGAGCGGAACGCGGGCTTCGCACGTCTCAAGGCCGATCTTGCGCGGCTGATCGCCGCGATCTGCGACTTCGCCAGGAACGCCAAGTTCGCTTGAGCGAACCAAGCCTGAGAGGAACAAACCCATGGCGCCCAAGGACTTCCCTTCCGAGACCTTCGCCGCCACCCGCGCGCACCGGCCGAACGTCATGGCGACTCGCCACGTAGTGGCCGGGGGCCATCCGTGGACGGCCCAGGCCGGCTTCGAAATCCTCGAGGCAGGTGGCAACGCGTTCGACGCCGGCGTTGCGATGGGGATCGCGACCAACGTTCTGGAAAGCCATTTCACCTCGTTCTCGGGCGTCGCGCCCTCGCTCTTGTATTCGGCCGAACGCCGGGAAGTGGTGGCGATTAGCGGAGTCGGCGTTTGGCCCAAGGCCGCCTCGGTCGCGTTCTTCCGCGACAACCACGAAGGCCGGATCGAGGGGATCTGGAACGGAATCGTGCCCGGCGCGCCCGACACCTGGCTCACGGTGCTCGAAGAATTCGGGACCATGTCCTTTGCCGACGTCGCCGGCGCGGCCATCCGCTTCGCCCGCGAAGGGTTCTCCATGTACCCCTTCATGGCCCACATCATCGAAACGACGGCCGACCAATACCGCCGCTGGCCGTCGAACGCCGCCATCTACTTGCCCCAGGGAAGGCCCCCCAAGGTGGGTGAGATGTTCGTGCAGGCCGATCTCGCCACCACCCTTCAGTACCTTGCCGACGAGGAAAGCGCGCACCGAAGCGACGGCCGCAAGGCCGGAATCGAGGTGGTGCGCCGGGCCTTTTACGCCGGCGACGTGGCGACGCGCTTCGCCCGCTTCCACGCAGACAACGGCGGCCTTCTGACCGCCGAAGACATGGCCGGATTCCGCATGCGCTTCGAGCCGCCGAGCCGGATCCGCACGCGGGGCATCGACGTGTACGCGGGCGGCCCTTACAGCCAAGGCCCCTCGATGCTGCAGGCGCTCGCGATCGTCGAGGGGTTCGAACTCGCGGCCATGGGCCACAACTCGGCCGACTACGCGCACACGCTTCTCGAGGCCTTCAAGCTGGTGGCCGCCGACCG
>JASMAE010000224.1 GCA_030754475.1 Rhodospirillales bacterium | reverse complement strand
CGCGCGCCACCGTCGACCGCCGCGGCGAGGGCCACGGGGTCGCGAAGACCGCATATCTTGACGTCGACGGCCATTACGCGAGCGGGCGGCGACGCGCCTTCATGTCCGCTGCAAGACGAGGCTTGCCGCGGCCAAGTCCTCGGCCGCCGCGCCAACGGACTTGAATAACGTGATCTCGTCGCCACTTTCGCGGCCCGCGCACGCGCCCTGGACGAGGTCGAACAGATCGCCCTGAACGTCTTCGGCGGAAATTACGCCGTCGCGGATCGGCATCACCACGTCACCCCCTTCGATGAGCGCGCCGCCGCGGGTATCGACGAAGATCCGTGCCCGGCGAACGACTTGGTCGTCGGATTCGCGCATGTCGGGGCGATAGGAGCCGACCAGGTCCACGTGCTGGCCCGGGCGCAGCCATTCGCCGAGCACAAGCGGCTCGATGGAGATGGTGGCGCAGGTGATGATATCGGCCTCGCCGACGCCGTCTTCGAGGCTCGCCACCGCGCGGACCGCGAACGGCTCCCCCGCCAAGCTTTCGGCGAGCCGCTCCGCCTTCTCGGGCGTGCGTCCCCAGATGGAGACGGATTCGATGGGACGGACGACGGCATGGGCGCGGATGAGGTGCGGCGCCAGTGTCCCGGTGCCGACCATCAGATGGTGCGCGCTGTCGGCGCGTGAGAGGTAGCGCGACGCCAGCGCCGAAGCCGCAGCCGTGCGCCGCGCCGTCAGCTCGGCTCCATCCATGAGCGCGAGCGGCGCCCCCGTCTCGCCGTCGAGAACCATGTAGGTGGCGTTGACCGAGGGCAGCGCGCGCGCGACGTTGCCGGGAAAGATCGTCGCCACCTTGACGCCAATGAACGCGCCGGTGCGCCAAGCCGGCATGAGAAGGAGAGTCGCTTCCGGTTGATTCTCGATCGCGATGGAGTGGTGGTGGCGGACGGGTACCGTGCACTCAACCGAAAACATCTCGCGGATGTGCTCGATCAGCGACGCATAGTCGAGGACGTTCCCGAGCTCGTCGGCCGAGATGACGCGCATTCCGTTCGTCCGGCTCAGGCCGCGGCATCCGTCGCGGATATCGTCAAAGCCCCGGCGCGCTCCTTCCCGGCCTCGGCGTCGCGCTCCAGGCGCGCGATCCGCTCCCTGGCGTCTGTGAGCGCGCGCGAAAAGCGGTCAGCGTCGCGTGCGGCAATGCGCGCCTGCCGCCGGGCACCGGCGCTCGCGAGCCCCGACACGATTCCGCCGAACACGAACCCGCCGAAGGCGCAGGCCAACACCAGCGCGAAGACCGGAACCTCGAGCGTGGTTTCGAACGGCCAGAGATCAGCCTGCACGGGACCCCTGTTGGCCGACGAAAAGGCGATGGCGGCGACAGCGATGGGAGCCAAGACGGCCCAGAAGGCGAGTTTTCCAGCGAAATTGCGGGCACGCCCGCGCCCGCGCGGGCTATCGTGGCTCGGCATGGTCCATCATCGCTCGGCGTTGAGCAAGGCGCGCAACTGCTTTCCCGTCTTGAAGTAGGGAATGTGTTTGGCCGCGACGTGGACCGCCTCGCCGGTGCGCGGGTTGCGTCCGATCCGGGCGCCGCGTGCCTTGGTCGAAAATGCGCCGAAACCACGCAACTCGACGCGGTCGCCGCGAACCAGCGCCGCCGTGATCTCGTCGAAGATGGTGGTCACGATGCGTTCCACGTCCCGTTGGTACAGATGGGGATTGGCCTCGGCGAGACGCGCGATCAATTCCGACTTGGTCATGTGAGCCGATTCCCTCTCCTGCCCGTTTCTCGGGGCGCCGGCGCCGCGATCGACCGGTTACAAGAGGTCAGGGTGCCAAAGGGAAACGAGGCCGTCAAGCATAAGCCGTTCAGAAAACAGTGTTTTCCCAAACACACCTTCGACGATGCCATCGAGGAAACGGGTCTCGCCGCCGATGCTCACTTCCTGGGTCGGCAACGTCACGGGGATGTCGTGGACCTCGTGCAACCAGGCACGCGCTTCGGCCTCGCCGCCGAGCACGTCGATCAACCCGTGGGCCTGCGCCTGACGGCCGGAAAAGATCCGTCCGTCGGCGAGCAAGGCGACCTGTTCGGGCGCGAGTGCTCGGCGCTCCGCCACCGTTTGAACGAAGAGTTCGTGCAGATCCAGGATCACGGTCCGGGTCACTTCGCGGGCCTCGGGCGAAAACGGCTCGAAGGGGTTCGGTTGCGCCTTCAACGGCCGGCTCTTCACGATCTCCGGCTTGACGCCGAGTTTGTCGAGCAGTCCGGTGATGTCGGCCGACTGCAAGATGACGCCGATCGAGCCGGTCAACGTTCCGGCGCGACCGACGATGTGGTCGGCGCCGAGGGCGACGAAGTAGGCGGCCGAAGTCGATAACTCTCCCATGATCGCGACCACGGGCATTCGCTCCGCCACATGGCGCAAGGCCCCGAACAGCGTCTCGGCGCCCACCATCGTTCCGCCAGGGGAGTCAATACGCACCAATAGCGCCCGCGCGCGCGAATCGCCGGCGAGATCGGCAAGCGCACGTTCGCGCCAGGGGTCGTCGAGGATGAAGCCGCTCACCTCGAGGCGGGCGACATAATCGCGGGCGAAAGGAACACCGCCGCGCCCCACGACCGCGACGATCGCGGCGACGATCGCGACCACGGCGGCCACCCGCCAAAACACGAGGCCGCGCTTCAGTCGGCGCCGGTCGATAACCTGGTCGGCATCCAACGTCATCTGGAATCTCCGGAACACCGGCCTCGCAAGCGCCGCCGGCAAGCCGGCCCACGAACGCGTGGCGAGGGTGGCCGGAGGTCTCGCCGACCCGGGCGGATCAGGACTCGGGCTCGGCGGCGTCCCCTCCGGCATCCTCCGCCGGAGCCTCGGTCGCGGCATTCGCCTTGGACCCGGCCTTGCTTCCGGCGCCCGCCTTGGACCGGGTTTTCTCCTTCTTCTCGGCCTTTTTCACGGGCTTCGCCACCTT
>JASMAE010000223.1 GCA_030754475.1 Rhodospirillales bacterium | reverse complement strand
TCGGCGATCTTTCGCCGGTGGTCGTCGAGGGCCCACAGCACCCGGATGTAGTCGTCGGCGGCAACGTCCAGCCCGGGCGCAAGCCGGGCCCAGACGTCGCCGTCCATCATATCGCGAGACGCGATGAAGCGCTCGCGGCCGAACCAGGCGATGAACTCAACCGCGCACAACGTGAAGATCATCTGGCGGTGCTCATGCACGAACGGCAGCGCCACGTCGACGATCTCGACGCCGGCCTCGGCCAGTGCCTTCAAGGCCGCGTCCACGCAGCGCTCCACATCGGCGTCCAGGTCGTCGAAGAAGTAGTCGGCCGGGCGCCCCAAACGAAGCCCCCGGGGCGGGCTCGGTCGCGGCGCGGGCGTCCCTTGAAGGGCCGCGAACACGATTCCCGTATCGGCCGCCGTACGGGTTATGGGGCCGAGCGTATCGAGGCTTGCCGACAGGCTGGAGACGCTTTCGGTGGGCCACAGCCCCTTGGTGGTCTTGAGCGCGAACGTTCCGCTGAAGGCGGGAATTCGCACCGAGCCGCCGGTGTCGGAGCCGATGGCGAAGCCGCAAAGACCGGCAGCGGCGGCGACAGCCGAGCCGCTCGACGACCCGCCCGGGACCCGATGCGTCGTCGCGTCCCACGGGTTCCACGGCGTGCCGCGGACCAGGTTAACCCCCGATCCGCCCATGGCGAACTCGACCGTCTTGGTCTTGCCGAGGATGACGCAGCCGGCGCGTTTCAACGCGCGCACGAACGCTCCCTCGGGGCCGATCAGATCTTCGACGTCGACGTCGGACCCGGCCGTGGTCGGCATGCCTTCGACCGCGATCAGGTCCTTGACCGCCACCGGAACCCCCATCAGTGGCCCCAGGTCGGTGCCGGCCGCGCGCAAAGCGTCGAGCGCCCGGGCCTGGGCCACCGCGCGGTCGCCGGCGACGTGCTCGTAGGCGCCGAGGTGCGAATCAAGGGCTTCGATGCGCGCGAGGTAAGCGGCGGTCACGGCCTCGGAAGTGACGCGCTCGGTGCGAAACTCGTCCGCGAAGCGCGCGATGCCGCCATCTTCAAGCGGGTCTGGTGGAATGTTCGCCATTGCCTCCTCCGCGCTTTTAAAGGAACGCCCCTACGTCGGCGCGCGGCGGCGGGCCGTTCATCTCTTCTAGCATCAGGCCGATGGAAAGGGCGTGCGCCTCGGTAAACGCCCGGCCGATGATCTGAAGGCCTGCGGGCAGGGGCGCGCCCAGCATCTGGATCGGCGACGTGATGGCGCAGAGCCGGTAATAGCTGCCGATCCGGGTGTTCATGGACATCATCGGATCGAGCCGTTCGAAGCCTTCCCGGGTTTCGAACTGGGCCACCGGCAGCGGCGAGAGCGGTACCGTGGGCGTCACCCAGCCGTCGATGTCGGCGAGCGCCGCGTCGGCGATTCGCGCCAGCTCTTCGTGGCGTCCCACTGTCCGGATGTATTCGTCGGCGCGGATTTCGAGACCTCTCTTCATGCGCCTCCAGCCGCTTGGGTCCATGATGTTCTCGGCGCGGACAAAGCGCTCGCGGCCGATCACCGCCACCGCCTCCGAAGCGATCAGCGGGAGCATCAGTTCGCGAAGCTCCTGCGAGTGCGGAATCTCTACATCGACGATCTCGACGCCGGCGTTCGCAAGCGCGTCGATGGCGTGGCCCGCGCACCGTTCGACGTCGGCGTCGATGCCGCTCAGGAAATGGTCCTGCGGCCGCCCCAACCTGAGGCCTCGCGCCGCCGCCGCCCGCGGGGTCGGGCAATCTTGCAGGGCGGCGAAGACGAACGCCGCATCGGCGGCGGTTCGCGTCAGGGGACCGATTGAGTCCAGCGTCGGGCACAGGGGATAGACCCCGTCGGTGGGCCACAGCCCCTTGGTGGTCTTGAGGCCGAAGAGGCCGCACACGGCCGCCGGCATGCGCACCGAACCGCCGGTGTCGGTGCCGATGGCGAAGGCGCAAAGACCGGCGCCGAGCGCCGACGCCGAGCCGCTCGACGACCCGCCGGGGATGCGGTGGATCGAGGCGTCCCACGGGTTCCAGGGCGTGCCGCGAACGTGGTTGATGCCGGTCGAGCCCATGGCGAACTCGACCGTCTTGGTTTTTCCCAGGATGACGCAGCCAGCGTGTTTG
>JASMAE010000222.1 GCA_030754475.1 Rhodospirillales bacterium | reverse complement strand
TTGAACTGGGCGACGTAGGCACGACTCTGCATCGTTCGCGTCCCCAACCGCACCTCGTCGAGGCCGTCGCTGATTTCCTGCCAGACGGTCTTCGCCGGATCGAGGACGTCGCGCGACTGGTCCACGTAGCCGAGGGCCACGGTCTCTCCGAGGCGTAAGTTCCCGCCATCGGGCGCCTCGTCGCCCGTAATCATGCGAAAAAGCGTCGTCTTGCCGGCACCGTTAGGCCCGATCACGCCCACGATCCCGCCCGGCGGCAGACGGAAGCTCAGGTCCTCGATCAAGAGGCTCTCGCCGTAGCCCTTGTGCAAATTCTCGGCCTCGATCACCAGATCCCCGAGCCGGGGGCCGGCAGGGACCACAATCTGGGCGCTCGTTTGCCGCTCGCCGGTTGCCTCGGCGAGCAAGGTCTCATAGGCCGTGATTCGCGCCTTACCCTTGGCCTGGCGGGCGCGCGGTGATGCGCGGATCCACTCAAGCTCGTGCTGGAGCGCCCGCCCCCTGTTGGTCTCTCTCTGTTCCTCGTGGGCGAGTCGTTTCTGCTTCTGCTCGAGCCAGGACGAATAATTGCCCTGGTACGGAATCCCGTGACCGCGGTCGAGCTCGAGAATCCACCCCGTGACGTTATCCAGGAAGTAGCGGTCGTGGGTCACCAGGATCACGGTGCCCGGGTATTCCTGCAGGTGGCGCTCCAACCAGGCGACCGATTCCGCGTCCAAGTGGTTGGTCGGCTCGTCCAGCAGCAAAATATCGGGCCGCTGCAACAAGAGCCGGCAGAGCGCCACCCTTCGCCTTTCGCCGCCCGAAAGCGTACCGACCGCGGCGTCGCCGGGCGGGCATCTGAGCGCGTCCATCGCGATCTCGATGGTGCGGTCGAGTTCCCAGCCGCCGGCGGCGTCGATCTTTTCTTGCAACTCACCCTGTTCGGCGAGCAGTGCGTTCATCTCGTCATCGTCGAGAGGCTCGGCGAAACGAGCGCTGACCTCGTTGAAACGGTCGAGGATCGCCTTGGTCTCGCCGACACCTTCCAAAACGTTGCCTTCCACGTCCTTCCGCTTGTCGAGTTCCGGCTCCTGCGGCAGGAAGCCGATTCGGACTCCATCGGCCGCCCAGGCTTCGCCGCCGTAGTCGTCGTCCAGACCCGCTATGATCCTGAGCAGGGTGGATTTCCCGGCCCCGTTTACGCCGAGCACGCCGATCTTGGCGCCGGGAAGGAACGAGAGCGAGACACCCTTGAGGATTTCGCGGCCACCCGGAAAGACCTTGCTCAGCCGCTGCATAACGTAGACGTATTGGTGCGAAGCCATGGTCCGGTGCCTGCTGCGTCGATTCTCGATCCGCGTCGCGCGCCCGAGTTATCGGGATCGGAGGGCATCTCGTCAATGCGCGTTCCGGCGCAGACGCCGCGCGGCGTGCCGTTGTGCGCGGGGGGCGATGGTGATATTGGTTTTTCGTCGAAGCGTACCGAACACGCCCCGGTGCGGCGCACGTTCGCGCGGTGGGGATGAGACGCGAAGTCCGGACGCGTTCGAACGGCGGTGCGATCCGGCCGAATTCGCCGGGCACGCCGGAACTCCGGTCATCCCAGGGAGTGGATAGGCAAGGCGTGACGCCGTCGGGTTCGATGGCGCGCGATTCGCAAACTGGACAGTGGGCCTGGACCCCGCCTGTGGCCAACGCCGGGGTCCGAGTCCGAACAAGGAGATCGGATCGATGCCCGGACTGGACTTCACAAGCTTCCTTTCACTCTTGATCATCAGCGTCGTGGTAAGCGGCATCCTTCACTTCGGGGCCAAATACTACGTGCTCCCCGGTTTCTGGTCGTTCTGCTCCAAGGTGGTCGTCGGCTACATCGGCGCTTGGCTCGGCACGCCCGTGTTCGGTCCCTGGTGGGAAGGCGTCAACGTGGGCGAGATTTTCCTGGTGCCCGCCATCCTCGGATCGTTGGCGCTTGTGGTCCTGGCGGTAGATGCCGCCAAAATAATGAAGGGCGCGCGCGGCGGCGCCTCGTAGGCGGCGGGCTGCGCCGGGATCGGCGCGCGCGCGGTGACGCGGCGATGCGCTGAAGCGGGCCGCAACTTGCGGAGCGGAGATTGCCGGACATGAGCGTCAAATTCGCCTGGCTCGCCATTCTTGCGGCAGCTTATGCCAGCTGGTGCCTGGTCGTGGCCTGGCGATCGGCCCGCCATGGGCGCACCGTCGAGGGGTTCTTGGTGGGCGACCGGCGGATTGCGGCCGGGCCCCTCGTCCTCGCTGTGACGGCCGCATCCTTTTCGGGGTGGGTCCTGCTCGGTCAGCCGGCACTGATCCATCGCGACGGCTTCCCATTCGGATTCGCCGCCCTCGGCGCGGTCGTGGTACCGCTCACCGGCGTCTTGTTTCTCAAGCGGCAGTGGATCCTGGGCCGGCGCTTCGGCTTCGTCACGCCGGGTGAGATGATGGGCGCGTACTTCGGTGGCGAGGCCTTGCGCGCCGTCACCGTGATCGTCGCACTTCTGTTCGCGCTTCCCTTCGCCGGTATCTTGCTCGGCGCGTCCGGGCACGTTCTCAGTTGGCTGACCGACGGGGCTATCGACGCCGGCAGCGCCGTCTGGATCGCGGCGCTCATTCCGCTCGTCACCGTCGCGGTCGGAGGCGTGCGCGCGGTGACATTGACGGGCATCGTTCAGGCGGTCCTTCTCGTCGCAGCGGCACTCGGCGGCGGGTGGGCGGTTCTCGAGGCACTCGGCGGATGGGACGCGTTTCGCGTCGCGCTCGCGGAATTGGGCGCCAGCGCGGGCGGGCGCTGGGGCACCACCGGCGGCCTCGGCGGAAGCGACTACAATGCGCTCTTCGCGATCCCGGGCGCTATCCAGTTCGTTGCCGGCGTCGCCGGGGACACGCTCCAAGGCGGACCGTGGACTGGCGCGTTCACGCTCACGTTCGCGCTCACGTTTCTCGGCGTCCAGGCGGCGCCGGCGTTCTCGCTCTGGGCCTTTTCGTCAGCGCGCGTCCAGGGGTTTGCGACCCAGCAGATCTGGGCATCCGCTTTCACCATCGGCCTCGTGCTCGTCGGCGCGACGACGGTGCTGGGGATGGGAGCGCGCCTCCTCGGTGCCGGCGGCGGCATCGGAGACCCCATCTTCCTCCTCGCCGACCAATGGAACCTCGCACCCACCGACCAGGCGGCGCTTTCGCTTCTCGAAAAGGGCGGCGGAATCACACCTCACATCCTGGCCCTGGTGGCGTGGACGTCGCCGTTCCTCGGCATCGTGTTCGCGATCGCGGCCATCGCCGCACTTCACGCCGCAGCCGCCGCCCACGTCTCGGCGGCGGCGACCGTCCTGGTTCGCGACGTGCTCACGCGCGTCTTCCCCCTTCAACGCGACGACCTCCGCGTGGTCTTGGTCGCCCGGCTCGCCGCCGTCGCCCTATTCGTGGGCGCGGTCGCTCTCGCGACCGGCGCGCGAGAGATTCTGGTCCAACTCGGAAGCCTCGCGCTGGCCATCGCCGTTCAACTGTGGATTCCGCTGGCGGCCGTCACTTGGATCGCGTGGATTACTCGGGCGGGCGCCACCTGGGGTGTCGTCGCCGGCTGTCTTGGCGTCGTGCTCACCGAGCCGCTTGGGCTTGCGTTGTTGTCGGCCGCGGGCGTCGATGCCTGGGGACGGTGGCCGTGGACGATCCATTCGGCGGGGTGGGGATTTGCGGCGAACATTTGCGTCTGTGCCGTGGTCTCCGCGTTCACGCAAGCACCGGCGGGCACGACGGGGCGCGATCGCATCCACGCGACCTTGCGCGAACACGCCGGACTTTCGCGCGAGAAACGCGGGCTGGTGCCGCTTGCCTGGGCGTTGACGCTGGCGTGGTTCTTCTTCGCGCTCGGGCCGGGCGCGCTGATCGGCAACGACGTTTTCGGGCTCCCCGACGCGGGCGTCGCGGGATGGACGTTCGGGATTCCTTCGCTCTGGGCGTGGCAGATTGCGTTCTGGCTGCTGGGCGTGGGTTTGATCGCCTTCCTCGCCCGGACGCTTGGGCTTTCGGCGCCGCCCGACAGTCCCGTTACCGCCGCCGGCGCCGAATCCGAACCGGAACCAGGCACGCACGACCGCGCCTGAGACGGATGTGCGCTCACACTATTGGTGGGCGCCCCAGGTCTGGAGGAGCGGCTGGTCCGCCTGCAGTAGGTTGGCCCACTGAGCGTGCTTGGCCTCGATCACCAGGAAGCTGCCGGTGGGACCGAAGATCTTGTCGAGGTGCGCGTACACATCCGAAATCGGCCCGGGATGGGCCGCGTACCAGACGCGGTCGAGGATTCGCGCGAAATGCGGACACACTTGATGGATGTGCCGCTCGAATTCGGCATGTGCGGGCGTGACGCCCCTTCGATCGTAACAGATGATGAAGTTCGCCATCGCTCCCCCCTGTTTCGGGGCGTTGGTTTATCACACTGCGATCCGATCTGCCTCCGTCATTTTCAATAAATCGACATGACGCCGATAGCGGCCGGCCGGCCTCCGCCTCGCCCCTTTGCGCGCACCGGGAGTCTCACTAGAGTAGGATAGTGTTCAAAGGCGGCGAGAAATGGCGCGAGAGATGGCGATCGCGACGTTCGGTGCAGGTTGTTTCTGGGGTGTCGAGTCCGCCTTCGCCGAAATCGAGGGCGTCACGTCTACGACCGTGGGTTATGCCGGCGGCACGACCGCCGAGCCGACCTACGAAGAGGTCTGCACGGGCCGGACCGGCCACGCCGAGGTTTTGCAGGTTGAATACGACCCCGACGCCGTCGGCTACGTGCGGCTGCTTGAGGTGTTCTGGAGCATCCACGACCCGACGACGCGCGATCGCCAAGGCCCCGACGTGGGCACCCAATATCGCTCGGTGATCTTCCATCACGACGGCCAGCAACGCGCCCTTGCCGAGGCGTCATGCGAACGCGAGCAGGCCTCGGGCCGCCACGCCGGTGAGATCGTGACCGAGATCACGCCGGAGGCCCCATTCTGGCGCGCCGAGGAGTATCACCAGAAGTTCTTCCAGAAGCGGAGCTTCAAGCGCGCTCTCTAGAGCACCCTCCGACCGCGCCATGAGCGAGCGCTTCGCCAAATACGACCAGCGCCAGTATCGCACCGTGGACGTCGCCGCCGGCTACGCCGAGTGGGCGAATATCTACGACAGAAGCGTCGGTCTGCGCTTCGATCTGGATCTCCTGAGGACCCTTGTGAACGTTCCCTGGGGGACGCTCGGGAGCGCCATCGACTGGGGTGCGGCACCGGCCGGATCGGCGGCCTAGCTCCGCAAGCGCGGAGCCATGCGCGTCGCCGGGCTCGACCGATCGCCGGCGATGCTGAAACGGGCGACCCGAAAAGGGCAATATACGGGCCTCGCCATCGGCGACGTCGTCCGCGCGCCCTTCGCCGATGCGCGCTTCGATCTCGCCATCAGCGTTCTCGCGGCCTGCCACGTGGCCGACATCAACGCCTTTTACGGTGAAGCCCCCCGTCTCGTGCGCCCCGAAGGGTACGTCGTCCTTGTCGACTACCACCCGTTCATACTTGTGCGCGGCATCCCCACCCACTTCAAGACCGAGGCGGGCGCGCAGCTCGCCATCGAGAACTGGGTTCACTTCCTCGAAGACCACGTCGCGGCGGCGCGCACCGCCGGCTTAGCGCTTCTCGAGATGCGCGAACGCATTGTCAGACCGCGCCTGGATACGCGCCAAGCCGGGAATGAGCGGTATCGCGAACGCGCCCGTGAGCTTCGCCATGGTCTGGCGGCGCCCATAGACCGGATCGTGGTCACCCGCAATCGCCTACCGCGATCCATCGACCACGTACGCCCGGTCTATTATGTTGAAACGAAGTGGATTCACGCGGCGTCGGGGCACGGCGGGGATCTACATCAAGATGAAAGGGTCGATTCCATGAACGAACTCAAGACGCAAAGACCGCGCTTCCGGGGCTACGCTCCGGAAGAGGACAATCCGGTGCTGGAGACCTTGCTGGCCCACCGGAGCGTCCGCGCGTACAAGGACGCGCCGGTGCCCGAGAAGGCGGTGGATCTGATCCTCGAAGCCGCGATCAGGGCGCCGACGTCCAGCAACCTGAACAGTTACGCCATCGTCGTCATCGACGATCGGGACCTGCTCGAGAAGATGTACGCGGTTTGCGGAAAACAGCCGTTCGTCGCCAAATGCGGGGTTCTTCTAGTCTTTTGCTCGGACATCTCGCGCCACGTCCACGTGTGCGCCAAGCGCGGATATCCTTATCGCGGCGATCAAATCAACACCTTGTTCGTAACCCACGGGGACGCGATTCTGGCCTGTCAGAATGCGGCCGTGGCGGCGGAATCCATGGGTTTCGGCACCTGCATGCTGGGCAACGTCCGCAACGACCCGCCGGCAGTCTCGGATCTTCTCGCGTTGCCCCGCTACGTCTTCGCCTCGGTCGGCCTCGCCATCGGAGTCGCCGACGAGGACATGGGCCTCAAGCCCCGCATGCCGCGCCGCGTGATGGTCAGCCGCAATCGTTACTCGAGCGAACACATGGAAGACGGCCTCGCCGAGTACGACGAGACAATGCGCCTCACCGGTTGCTACCTCGGGCGCCGCGAGCCCCTCAACGATGTCGACCCCGATTTCGAGGATCACTTCACTGACGAGACCTACGGCTGGATCGAACACACCGCGCGGCGGCTTGGCGGCAAGAACCAGTTCGAGCGGCGGAACTTCGGCGCGTTTCTGGACAGCAAAGGGTTCAGCCGGCGGTGAGCTGCGTTCCGTCGAGACGGCGGCAGCGGAGGCCGCCCACGGAATGTTAAGCGCAGGACAGCCGGGCGGGTGTGCGGGCTGGAGCCGACAACACGGATAATGCGCTAGTCCGCCTCCTCCAGGCGGTAGACGCGGGACGCCGTATCGTGGAACAGCTTGGCCTTGTCGTCGTCCGAAAAGGGTGCGGCGATGCGCTTGAACACGTTCCACAGAACCGTGTAGCTGCAAGAAACCTTGTCGACGGGAAAGTTGGATTCGAACATGCACCGCTCGACGCCGAAGTGTTCGAGGCAGTGCGCGAAATACGGCGCCGTCGCCTCGGCCAACTCTTCCGACGAGGGTGGCCGTGGCCGCGACTGCCAGTCGAAACCGTTGATCGGCATGTTGATGCCGCCGAGCTTGGCCACCACGTTCGGGCACCGCGCCAGCGCGGCGATGTCGTCACGCCATTGCTCCATGATCTCCGCCCGCCGGCCGGCATAGGGGCCGATCCCGAGCGGCCCGCCAAAATGGTCCAAGACGATGGTGGTGTCGGGAAAGGCGCGGGCCAAATCGGTGAGCTCGGCGATCTGGGGGTGATAGAGCCAGCCCTCGAAGCTGAGGCCGCAGCGCGCGAGCTCGGCGAAGCCCTGACGAAACTTCGCGTCCAGATAAAGGCCCTGGGCCGGATGCGCGAGCGACCGGGGTATTTGGTCGCTGGCGTCCCAGGCCGCCGAGTGGCGAATGCCGCGCAAGCGCCCGCCGGCCGCGGCGATGTGGGCTTCCAGCACCGGGGCGACAGCCTGGCCGCGCGCGAGATCGGCCCACCCGACGATGCCCGCGGCAACGCGCGCGCTTCCGTACGAACCCGACGCGCTCATCGCCGCGATGCCGGTGACGAACTCGGTCTCGCCGACCGGCTTGAATTCCTCGGGGCCGTGGGCCCGGAACATGGAGTGGCATTCGACGAACACGGTCGAGACCACGTTGTGACCGCCGCGGATATCTTCCAGAAACTCGTCCAGCAAGTAGCGAGGGGCAATCCGATCGAAACGTCCGTCCCAAAAGTGATGGTGGGGATCGCAGATCGCGAGTTCCGGCTCGAGCGCCGTTTCCGGCGTCAGAGCAAGCCATTCGTCATTCAGTGCCACGCCAAACTTCCTCCGTCGGTTCGTGAACGGCTACATCCAGCCGACGCACCAACACTTCGCACAATGCGCGAAGCCCCGCCAAGAGGTCAATTCGGGTGTCGGCCCGACTGCGGCGTTTGCGGATCGCCCGGATCGATATGGGGCCGCGGCCGAGCCCCGGGTTTTGCAGAGGCGCGCGATGGCCGCATCGACCCACCCGGCGCGAATAGCGCGATGCGACGGAGCGTGGGTCGTATCGGGCAAATCCGGGTGCCGACAATCGGCTGCCTCCCTATCCAAACCTCCGGTGGTCGCCGAAGCGCGCGGCTCTGAGACGCGACGACAGCGTTAGCCGGCTTGCAGGCGCCCGGCGGAAGTGAATCGAGTCGTGCCCGAACGCCCGACCCTGACCGCGTTGCGCCATTGAATCAGACGGTTCTCGGCGGAATGAAAGGATCTACGGGAAAATCCCGAGCAGCGTCCTACCCTCGTCTCGATCCGTCGATGGGCCTCGCCGCTCAGAAAAGCAAATGGGGAGGGGCCGGCACCCCTCGCCCGACATTCCTCGCCTTGATCGCTTTGCAGCAATGTTCACTTTTTTCCTGAACCCCACACCGTCATCGCTTTCTGCTCGAGTTCCGCGAGGTGTCTTTCCAACAGATTGACGATCATTCTTGCCACGGAATTGGGGGGGGGGTTGCTTTTGATTCGAGATTTTCCCGTCGCAGTGATCGCCACGTCGTCCAAGACACTGGCGAGTGCGACGTCCTACAGCAGCTTGAACACGTCAATGGGGACGTGAAGCTCGACCACGACAGTCGGCTTACTAGCTTCGCTGGTCTTCGACGACTTGCCCGACATTTTCCCGACGGCCTCCGCATCCATGGTAATCGTCCCCCCATTCCACCGCCAGGGAAACGGGGCTCCCGCCGCAGCTATCCGATGCCCTGTTTTGATGGTTTTGCCGAGAGCGGCCGCGAATTAATTCCCCACCGCATCGACGCCGCGTTGCACAACCGACTCCCCAGGCGCTCGACAGTCTTGGCGTCGAATTCAGCTAATAATCGCTTCCGCCGGCCGGGTCGCGGCACTTGTGGCCGCCGGCTCAGAGGTGGCGGATGAGCCGAGCGAAGGTCAAAGACTGCTCGTCAATCTCCGCCTCGTCGAGCAAGAATGTCAGCAGATCTCCTATGCTCACGAGGCCCTTCAGGTTTCCGCTCTCGACGACGGGCATATGGCGGAACTGTTCATCATGCATCGTGCGAACGACATCGTAGGGATGGTCTTGCGGCGAGCACGTCTTCAGGCGCTGCGACATGAACGCGTTGACTTTCATCCCTGCCGCATCTCCGCCGTGTTCGCCGACGGCCTTGATGATGTCGCGCTCGGAAAGCAACCCGACGATCTTGCGGTTTTCGTCGCACACGAGGACAACGCCGATTTTCTTGTTGGTCAATAGCTTCGCCGCGGCTTCCAGCAATGTATCGGCGTTCGCCGTTACAATGCCTCCGCCTTTTTTCTCGAGGATCTGGCCTATATTGACCTCAAGCTGCTCCATCGTGCCCTCCACACGTTCCTTTTCCGCGCCTCACGGCCGACAGCGATTCTTGGGCCCATTCGATCGTGAGGCGCCCGAACGTACACCACCGCGCTTCGTCCGCGGCACAAACCACCAAGTCGTCATATCAAAGAAACAGTGGTGATGCCATTTAACGCGAGGAGGACGAGAAGCGCAGGCCCACGGTCTTCCACTGCATGGACTTCGCGAAAAGAAGCGACGCCGCAAAATCCCTGTACCGAAGCTGTAACTCCGCACGCGTCACCGCATCGAGATTGCCGCATCGAGATCGCACGGAGTGTTGACGTCTTGATCTCCGGCCTCAGCCCTTTTCCGGGAAGACTTGAAAACGGCCATTCGATCGCCTTTCAGACAAGGAAGGCCCGCCCGAATATGTCAAATATTGCCTCTCGGCACGGTCTCGGACAAGCGCTAGCAACCCTCGCCTGGGGCACCCACCGGATAGCTCGGCATACGGCAAAAAGCCGATAAATTCCAATCGACTCCTGGTGATTGAGTTGCCGACGAATTGATTTGGGTCAAGGCCCCTACGCCCGGACCGAACTACTAGCAGAAGGGAACGACCGGTCGCCATGGCGACGGACGGCGACAAAGCGGATCGCGTGCGTGGCTTGTTGCGATCCGTCCGGTTTCCGAGTATCAGACGCGAAGTTGTTGCGGCCGGCTTCGTCAAGGGTATCGAAGTCAAGGACAAGCGGGTGAAGGCTCATTCCGCGCCGGTCGCGGTCCAACGTCCAGGCGTATGGGGGCATGGAGCCAAGCGTCACAATCGCCCAACGGGTAAGGTACCTCCTCGGCGAGTACTTTGAGTGCGATCCGAACGCACTGACCGACAACGTCCACTTGGTTGACGACCTCGGCGCGGACAGCCTCGACGGGGCCGAGATTCTGATCGCCGTCGAGGAAGAGTTCGAGCAGGTCATTCCCGACGAAGACGTGGAGAATGTGCTGACCGTCGGTCAGATCGTCGGCTACCTGTCTCAAAACGATGCGGTGAGCGATGCTTACGCCCAGCACGGCGTAACGGTAGCGGCGACGGTGACCGGACGTATCCTCCGGCTTTCGCCGGAATACCAGGAATCGGGCGGGACATTCCGTGACGCCGTCGTGGGGGTCGCGCCGGGAAGCGAAATCTTCCTCGTACTTGGTGATCCGGATCCCGAGCAGTGGCTCAACCGGATCGTGAGCTTCGAGGTTGGCGACGCCATTTTCTCGCGCACCTTGGGACACGGTCGTCCCCTTCTTTCGGCGACGAACCTTCGGGTCGCCCAGGTGTTTTCGCTCGACGCCGACTATCTGATCCGGCTGGCCCGCGATAAGTCGGCGGCGGCGCGTGAAGAGCTGGCCGAGACCATGTCCAACCTGTTTGTGGGCAATGTCGCCTTCTTGAACGACCAGGAAAGATTCTTGATGTTGGATGTGCTGTCCCGGGTCGTTCACGATATCGAAATGCCCGTGCGCCGGATCGTCAGTCAGCAGCTTGCAAACCTTCCGGACGTCCCCGAAACACTTGTCAGACTGCTTGCCAACGACGAGGTTGAGGTCGCCTATCCAATCCTCGCCTACAGCAAACTGTTGCGCGATACCGATCTGATAGAGGTGATCCGGCATCGAACGCTGGAGCACCAGTTGGCAGTTGCCATCCGCAGCACACTCAGCGAGACGGTCTCCGACGCGTTGGTGAAGACTGGCCGGGAAAGGGTCATCCACGCTCTCCTGGAAAACCGCACCGCCAAGGTTTCCAAGGCCACCATGTCCTATCTGGTGGAGCAATCGAAGGAGGTGGAGAGTTACCAGGAACCGATCCTGCACCGCGGTGAACTGGATCCGGAACTCGCACAGCGGATGTTCCTGTGGGTCGCGGCGGCCTTACGGCAATTCATCCTGGATACCTACGAGTTCGAACCCGCGGTCGTCGATGACCTTTTGGAAAAATCGGCCCTTGAGGCCCTCAAGTCATCGTCTGCCACACCAGGACTTCAAGGAAGCTCCGAGGAGCTGGCGATAAGACTGACGGACGACGACGCGGTGACGCCGGAATTGCTGCTGGCGGTTCTTCGCGAGGGTGAAGTGCAGTTGTTCGTGAAACTGTTTCAACGGTTCACCGGTGTCCGCAATACCTTGGTCGACCGCATCCTGTTCGAGCCCGGAGGGGAAGGTCTGGCCATCGCTTGCAAGGCCGCCGGGATCGGCAAGGCATACTTCTCCGAAATCTTCGCCCTCAGCCGAAAGGCGAAGCTTGGCGACGAGGTGATCGCCGGGCGGGAAATCCGTCATGTCATGACCCTGTACGACAACATGACCCAAGACGCTGCCAAGCAAGTACTGCACCTCTGGCAGCGCAACGTCGGGTACCAGTCCGCCATTCGCGAACTGGAGTTGAGTTCCGCCCGGGAACCGGCGCAAGCGCCGGAACGTTGACATCAAGAAGCAACGTCGGAGCGGCCTTGCGGCCGGACCTAGAACCGTGAACCCACGTATTTTCTTGCGGTTCGGATTCCGGAGATTCAGAAGCTTGGGGAAATGTAGCGCGCTCAAGAATGGCCGATTCCGTTTGCAGAGCGATCTGCCCCCAAAGAGGTGGTCCAGCGCCACCGAGGGAGTCGAGGCCTAACGGGCCATCGCCACCACGTCGACAGTGCAGGCGCGCAATCTGAAGCGGGGCAATACCGCCTCCGTCGGCAGGCGGCGACGTAGTCTGCAGCGTCGGTTTGAGGTCGGGATCGGCCCCCATCACCCCTGCCCGTCGCGGTCCGCTCTCAAGTCTCAATCCGATCCGGAAAAGGGGCAAGCAGACGTCGTCGCTTGAATGGCAGTTGACTGGCCAAACGCGGTCGCCGGCGCGTCGCGTGTCAAACGGGTTGCGTGCCGGTTCTTGAAAGAGAGCTGAATACCGGCGCGTTGGAGCAGAAGGTGTTGTCCCCTTCGGCCATTCCGCAGAGCCACCTATTGCAAAGGTCTTCGCGCGCACACCTCCCGCACCGCCGCCGCGCATCTTTCAGAGTCGCCTTGGTTCCCGGGTCACCATGCGAAGCAGTCCCAGGGTCCAGGCCGACACGCGTCATCATGCCCACCATGCGCCGGCTCGAGGCAGCCGCCAAACTTCTTTGAAACCAAACAAGAATGGCGACGGTCACGGCCACCATCACGATGGCGACGCCAATCTCGCACGTTGTTGGGCTCATGCTCCAATCCTCGACGCATCATGCCGAACGGACCAGATTTCTTCCTCCACGGGAAGAGCGCCGCTTTGACCTGGACCAATGGTCGCGTCATTGCATGACGGCCTGCTGAGGAATTCTCCGACGTCCCGGGCGCCAACCTCCACCCCAACCGCGCCCAACGCGCATCCCCGTGGAATCGTGGGAAGTCGCGCCGCGGGGTCGCGACGCCCGCTCCACCACACTGCCAACGCGGCGGCGAACACGACGTCGTCACGCTCGTTTCGGCCTGCGAAACGGGCGCAAAGAGGCTTGAGCCACTTGTGGACGAGGCGGTATTGGTAGCCTGCGCCAGCGAAGGAGGAACGGGTGCGCGCCATCCGGCCGGGCGGGCGAAAACAACTGATCGGGCCGATGATGGTGGCGTTCCGCGCCAGCCTGCTGGCCATACTCGGGCGTCCGGGACCGCCACGGGCGATGGTTTTGGCCGCGGCCACCGCGCTCCTCGGCACCACGATGAACGTCATCGTTCGCCACGTTGCCGACGATCTTCATCCCTTCGAGGTGGCGTTTTTCCGCGTCTTCTTCGGCTTTCTGGTGTTGGCCCCGCTCCTCGTCCGCTACGGCGCCGCACCATTGCGGACAAGGCGCCTCGGCCTGCTGGCGCTGCGCGGCGTCATCAACGCCATCGGCACGTTGTTGTTCATCGCCGGTCTCGTTCTCGCCCCACTTGCGAAAGTCGCGGCGCTGATGTTCTCGAGCCCGCTCTTTACGACGGTTCTGGCCCTGGTCGTGCTTCGCGAGGGCATCCGCCTGAGGCGCATGACGGCGTTGGCCATCGGCCTCGCCGGAACCCTCGTCATCGTGCGGCCGGGTCTCATCGAGATTGACTTCGGTGCGTTGCTCACCCTTGGATCCGCGGCGGCCATCGCGGTGACCATGATCCTGGCCAAGGTCCTGGGGCGTTCCGAATCCGCGCTGACCATCACGCTCTACACGGCGCTCGTCGCCATCCCGATCACCCTGCTCGCGGCCGTGCCGGTTTGGCAGACGCCGTCCCTCGAACAGATCGGCTGGCTTACTGCAGTCGGCGGGCTTGGAAGCCTCAATCACTTGTGCCAGGCGCAGGCCCTCAAGGAAGCCGACGTGACCGCCATCCTACCGGTGGGGTTCACGCGCTTGATTTGGGCGTCAGTCCTCGGATATCTCTTTTTCGCCGAAATTCCCGACCCTTGGACCTGGGTGGGCGGGACCATCATCTTTCTTTCCGCAAGCTACATCGCTTACCACGAAAGGCGGATCAGGCAATCAACCTGAACCCGTCCGCGAGGACATTTTCGCGCAGAATATCCACGCGCGGGATGAAGAGGGATCGGCGTGGCCAAAATCGGCGACGCGCGTACAGCACGCGCGTTGAGGGGGCCTTGGGGGGAACTTTCTTCCTCCCCCTACGGCACCCCAGCCAAGGCGCTTCTACGGCTGCCCTGGCGGCTTATGAGCCGCGCGCGATCGCGCGGCGTCGCAAGACATCAAGAACCGCCGATCGCTATCTCGATATCGGGTCGCCGTTCCGTTCGTTATTCCTGCACTTTTCTTTCGACGGTAGCGCTCAACACGAGAAGAGTTACCGGCCAAACACCGACGAAAATTCCCCATCGCTCCGCATGAGCTTCCTATAAGGCCGCTTTCAATGCGGGGTCGTTAATTTGGCTGGAGACTGACCTTGCGACTTCGATTTCGACTCCGAAGTACCACATCAGCCAAGCCAGCGGCACAGAAGCGATCCCCAACCAAAACAAAACTCAAGGTAACGAATTCATCTATTTCTCCTTTTGGCGCGTTGCCGATTCGGCCATCCAGGTCAAGTGCCTTGAGCCGAGAATCCCCATTTGGCGCCTTGTCGAACGCCGAGATACCAAATCAACCACAGGCACACGAGGAACGCGACCCGTGCGGCCGGGTCTATCATCGTGTTCGACCCGTTTGCGACATCGGGCGGCGGGTCCACTAGATTGGGCGGAGGTTTCGAAGCCGTCCGCTTTCAGATGCCGAGGATGGATGCAACGGGCTCCGAAGCGACCCAAGGCAGAAGTCATGAAATCCGACATCATCATTATCGGCGGCGGCATCGTGGGGAGTGCGGTAGCTTATTTTCTGGGCATCGGTGGCCGGGCGGGGACGGTTACCGTGATCGAACCAGATCCCACGTACACGAGAGCGTCAACACCCGCAGGCGCCGGCGGCGTGCGGCGCGTGATGTGCCGGCCTGAGAATATTCGCATGTCCCAGTTCAGCCTGGATTTCTACGCCAATTTCCAGGGCGCGATGGCCACGGAGGACAATCCCGCCGACATCCAGTTTTGTCGCCAGGGATACCTGTTTCTGACAAGCGCCAGCGGTGTGAGCGACCTCACCCGGAACTTTGAAACCCAGCGCCAAGAGGGCGTTCCGGTCGACTTGTTGGACGTGTCGGCCCTTCATGCACGGTTCCCCTCGGTTGGGACGGACAACGTTGCCGTTGCCTGCCACTCGCCGGAAGACGGCTGGATCGACCCCCATGCCGCGTTGATCGGATTCCGCAAGAAGGCCGAAAGCCTCGGAGTGAGATACCTGCATGACCGGGTGGTGGGCCTGGAGACCTCGACGACAGCGGTTACGCAGGCGGTCCTTCAGTCGGGCAACCAAGTGGCCGGCGAAATCTTCCTCAATACGGCCGGTGCCTGGGTCGGTGAAATCGCCGCGATGACGGGCGCCACGCTGCCGGTGAAGCCGATGTGCCGGGTACAGCATTTCTGGCACTGCGCCCACGAGATCGAACCCATGCCGCTCGTTAAGGATGACAGCGGCGTCTTCTTCAGACCGGAGGGCGATGGATTTGTCGGCGGCCGCCCCAGTTGGGAAATCGAGCCCGGCTTTATCTGGGATATCGACAGGGGCTATTTCGCCAATTATTTCGAAGACACCGTATGGCAGTTGATCGCCAATATAGTGCCAAAGTTCGAAACGGTCAGACTGAATCGGAGCTGGGGCGGTCACTACGCCCAGAATCTGTTCGACGGCAATATGATCATCGGCCCCTATTCCAACGGCCTTGAAAACCTTTTCACGGCCTGCGGATTTTCCGGTCACGGCATCATGCATGCTCCGGCTGTGGCCCGGGCGCTTGCGGAATTGGTGCTCGATGGCGACTTCCAGACTTTGGACCTGTCCCGCATGGGGTTCCAGCGCGTGCTTGACGGCGCCCCCTATGCTGAAGCGGGAATAAGATAGGCTGCTCAGCAGGTTTCAGCTTCGACGCCCGCGAATGCGCTCGCCAGATTTTTCAACTACCCGTACCCATTGCGAATCCGATAACGCTCGTATGTCAGCTCTTGGATTCAAGCGGCTGTCAGGCGCGCATCCGAGGTACGTTGGGCGATCTCGCCGTTCCTTCTGTAGCACCCGCCCCACGCCGCATGGGGAGTGTGGGGATCATCCGGTGACTCCTCGTGTGGAGGCGGGGTCTCATCCGGCTCTTCCACAAGAGGGACCGACACGCGATAGAGATAGATTCGCGTCGAAAACAGGTCGTCAGCGATTAGAACGGAGACTGGCTGCCAGCCAGCCACGGCGAATGTGTTCGACAGTACCAGGCAGCCGGGCTGAAGTTCGGCCTCGAATCTCGGTTTCAGGTTCGTCATGGCGCGTGTGTTGAGGTAACACACAACCAGCCTAGCCTCCATCAACGGCGCCCGCTGGAAAATTGATCGTCGAATGCTCAGATTTGGTGCCGGTGCGAGAAGCTGACGCGCACACGAAAAGAGCCAAGGCAGGGGGGAAATCTCAAACGCCAACACGGGGCAGCGCGGGAACCGCCGGGCTAAAGCAAAGGCTAGCGTTCCCCATCCCGATCCCAGCTCAAGAATTGTGCCTTCGAAGTCATCGGGAAGGACATCCAACATAACTCGCAGCACCTTCGTCGAGGTTGGTACGGGAGCTACGCCGAAGACGAGCGTGGGGATGGCAATGAGCAGGATGACCGCCAAAACGGCGGCCAAGATGGCCAGTTCGGATTCCATGGAAGATCGTTCGCGATCTCTTGCTGTTCTTTGTGCAATCTTGGAATTCGGCGTCTATCAATAACATTTCGATATCCACAAGCAAATTTCGTATCGGCTTTCGTTTGGTTCGGAAGTTGGTAGTCCGACATACAAACTAGGGCGAAACTACCAAGGAGCGTTCCCTGAATTACGCGTGCTTTCGTATGAGTAATTTTGGTCCGTTCATGGCTAACAGCGGCGGTTCAGGGGCGCGTATCGTCCGCTATCGGACGGCAAGCGGACATT
>JASMAE010000221.1 GCA_030754475.1 Rhodospirillales bacterium | reverse complement strand
TGGCTGCACCGTCGCGCGGGTGATCACGATTGTCGACCGCCTCGAAGGCGCGCGCGAGAACCTTTCCAAAGAGGGGCTCGATCTTGTGGCGCTCTTTACCCGCGACGACTTCGCGACCGAAGGCGCCGAAACTCCGTAGTTTCTCAAAACAGCGTCGACGCGGCGCCAAGCAGCGCCGCTGCGCCTGCCAGGACCGGCGGCGGCACCTTCGTAAAAACCAGCAGCCCGAAGATCCCGAGCGCGAAGGCGAAATCGGTGGGCGCGCGTATCGTTTCCGTCCAAAGCGGATCGTAGAGGACCGCCAGTAACAACCCCACGACGGCGGCGTTCACGCCCGCGAGCGCGGCCCGGACTCCGGCGCGCGATCTGAGCGCGTCCCAAAACGGCAATGCCCCGATTACCAACAGGTGCGCGGGCAGGAAGATAGCGACCAGCGCGACCAGCGCCGTCACCCAACGCGCGCCGTCCACGTCCATCATCGCGCCGAGATAGCCCGCAAAGGTGAAGATCGGTCCCGGCAGGGCCTGGGCGGCACCGTAACCGGCCAGGAAGACCTCGTTTCCAACCCAACCGCGCGGCACCACCTCGGCCTGCAAAAGCGGCAGCACCACGTGCCCGCCGCCGAAGACCAGCGCGCCCGAACGATAGAACGCGTCGGCCACGGCGACCAATGGGTGGACCCCGAGCCAGCCAAGGGCCGGCAAGAGCGCGAGCAAGGCGAAGAACAGGACCCAGGCGGCGACGCCGATCCGCCGGGAGGGCGCGAATTCCAGCGGCTGCGGCGGCTCGTTCCCGGTTGGAACGACGAGGCGCCCCAGGATCCCGCCGGCGACGATGGCGGCGATCTGCGCCCCCGGCGCGCCGCCGGTCAGCGTAGGCCACAGGATCACCATCACCGCGGCGAAAAAGGCGAGCGCGGCGCGGCGCGGGTCCGGGCACAGCGTCCGCCCCATGCCCCAGACCGCCCGGGCGACCACCGCAACTGCCATGATTCTCAGGCCCTGCAGCCAACCCGTCCCGAGCGCGTCGCCTAAGTTCACAAGCCCGTAGCCGAAGCCGACCATGATCGCGGCCGAGGGCAACGTGAAGCCGAGCCACGCGGCCAGGCCGCCTACGAGGCCTGCGCGTTTGATCCCGACCGCGATTCCCATCTGGCTCGACGCCGGACCGGGCAGGAACTGGCAAAGCGCAGCCAGGTCCGCGAATTCGCGATCGTCCAGCCAGCCGCGCCGGACCACGAACTCGTCGCGGTAGTAGCCGAAGTGGGCGATGGGACCGCCGAAGCAGGTGACGCCGAGCTTGAGGAAGACCCGGAAGATCGAAAGCGCGCTCGCGGGCGTTCGCACGGCCTTTACCGAAACCCTCAGTCCAACGGCCGGCGCGCCTTGAGCGCGGTCGAGAGCGTGCCTTCGTCGAGGTAGTCGAGCTCGCCGCCAACGGGCACGCCGTGCGCGAGGCCCGAGACGACGACCTCGCAATTCGCCAGCCGTTCGGCAAGGTAATGGGCCGTGGTCTGCCCCTCGATCGTGGCGCTGGTGGCAAGGATGATCTCGCCGACCTGAGGGCTTTGCGCGCGGGCGAGCAGCCCAGGAACGTTCAGCTCATCAGGGCCGATCCCGTCGATCGCCGAGAGCGTGCCGCCCAGCACGTGATAGCGACCGTGAAAACTGCCCGTCCGCTCGAGCGCCCACAGATCGGCCACGTCCTCGACCACGCAGATCAGGGACGGGTCGCGTTCGGGGTCGGCGCAGACGGCGCAAGGATCGCGGGTGTCGAGATTGCCGCATCTCGAACACGACCGGATGGTCTCGGCGGCCTCCGCCAGCGCCTCGGCGAGCGGGACCAACAGGAACTCGCGGCGTTTGGCGAGGTGCAGCGCGGCCCGTCGCGCCGAGCGCGGCCCCAAACCCGGCAGCTTGGCGAGGAGTTGGATCAAGCGATCAAAATCCGAATGGGCCATCACGGTGCTCGCAAAGCCGCACACGGGCGCACCCCCGGAGATCGGAGCGGCGCGCAAGGCGAGGCGGAAATCGCGCTCAGAACGGCGGCATCATGCCGGGCGGGAGCTTGAGGCCCCCCGTCAACTCGGCCATCTTCTCGGAAACCTGCGCCTCGACCTTGGCCTTGGCGTCGTTGTACGCGGCCGTCAGCAGGTCCTCCAGGACCTCGACCTCGTCGCGATCCATCAACGACGGGTCGATTTTCACTTTCCGCGCTTCCCCCTTGCCGTTCAGGGTGACGCGTACCATGCCGGCGGCGGACGAGCCCTCAACCTCGACTTCGGCCAGGCGTTCCTGCAGCTCGGCCATCCGGGCCTGAAGCTGTTGCGCCTGTTTCATCATCTCCCCGAGATTCTTCATGGCCTGCGGTCCTACTCAGCGATTCGGTTGAGGACGGGATCGCTCGGCCCTGTATATCAGGGACCGCGGGCGCGAGCCATCGCGCGGGGGCGCGCCCTCATGCGTCGCCGGCGCGCTCCTTCCGCGACCGGGATTCCTCGGCGAGCCGGCGGAACTTCATGCGCGCGACGGCAAGCACTACATCGTTGCAAAGCATGGTGCCGATCGGTTCGCTCGGCGTTCGCGTGGCACGCGACCACCTGTCATCCCTTGAATCCACGTCCAAGCGCCAACGCAGGGTCGCCGCGAACGCGCGCGCCGCTCGCGAAGCGCGCCCCAGCAGGCCGCGAACCGTCGGCTTCGACTCCCGTGTTTCGGTCTCGCCCATGGGACTACGCCGAATCGTCCGAGCCGGAATTGCGCGCTGGTTCCGTGACTCGGCGCACCGATTCGACCCGGGCGCCCGGAAAGGTCTCAAGCGCGGCCCGTACCAGCGGGTGGCGGGTCGCCTCGTCGGTCCCATCCGGAACGTCCGTTGCCGCCGTCGTCGGGGCGTCGTCCGCATCGGTCTCGGGGGCCGGCTCGGGCTCGGGAGCCGGCGAGGGCTCGGGGGCCGGCGAGAGCTCGGGCTCGGGCGCGGCCGCGTTTGGCGCCCGCGGCGGCGGTGCCGCGTCCCGGTTGGCGGGCGCGGGAGCGCTCCCCCGGCTCAATGCGCGGACCGATTCCGCGGGCGTCGGCAGGTCCGCCGCATAGGCCATCCGCACCAGGACCATGTCGGCGGCGTGCCACCCCGCTGGCGCCGTCTGAACCTCGGCCAATCCCTTGAACAACATCTGCCAGGCCCGCGCCAGCGCCGCCATCGAGAGCGCGTCCGCCATCGCGCGGCCGCGAACCCGCTCCGCCTCGGGCACGTTGGCGCCTTCGGCGATCGCGGGCACGATCTTGATGCGCGTCAGCCAGTGGACGAGCTCAAGCATGTCCTCGATGATCGCGGCCGGATCGGCACCGGCCGCGTACTGGTCCGCGAAGAGATCGAGCGCGCCCGCGATCTCTCCCTTGAGAATCGCGTCCAGCAGATCGAAGACATGGGTGCGGTCGGCGAGTCCCAGCATGGTCCGGACGTCGTCCGCGCCGATCTCGGCGGCGTCGTCGGCGCGGTGCGCGATAGCTTGGTCCAGGAGCGAGAGCCCGTCGCGGACCGAACCGTCCGCGGCGCGGGCGATCAGGTTGAGCGCATCGGCGGACACTTGGACACCCTCGGATTCGGCAACGCCCGAGAAGTGGGCCGCCAGCGTTTCCGAGTTGACGCGGCGCAGATCGAACCGCTGACAGCGCGACAGCACCGTCACCGGAACTCGGCGCACCTCGGTGGTGGCGAACACGAACTTCACGTGCGGCGGCGGTTCCTCGAGCGTCTTGAGGAGCGCGTTGAAGGCGCTCTTCGAGAGCATGTGGACCTCGTCGATTACGTAGACCTTGGTGCGCGCGGTCGCGGGCCGGTAGCGGGCGCTTTCGATCAGCTCGCGGATGTCGTCGACGCCGGTGTGGCTGGCGGCGTCCATTTCGAGGACATCCACGTGGCGGTCCTCCTCGATGGCGCGGCAGTGCTCGCATTCGCCGCACGGCTCAACGGTCGGCCCGCCGGCGCCGTCGGGGCCAACGCAATTGAACGCGCGGGCAATGATTCGCGCGGTGGTCGTCTTGCCAACCCCGCGCACGCCGGTCAGCACGAACGCGTGCGCCAGCCGCCCGGTTCGGAACGCATTCGTGAGGGTGCGCACCATCGCCTGCTGGCCGATCAGTTCGGCAAACGTCTTCGGTCGATAGGCGCGGGCGAGGACGCGGTACGAACCGCCGGTCTCGCGCACCTCGGCGACGCCCTGGTCGTTCATGGATACCCCGGCGCGGCTATGCCGTCGGGCCGGCCTCAAGGCCTCGACCGACGGGCGGGAGACTGGATCGGCGACCCGGGCCTATACTCGTTACGGCTGCTTCCTTTCGGATCTGACCGGATTGGCGAGGGGCCCGTCCGCCGACAGCCTCCCGCCTAAGACTATATCAGCGACGCGTGGGATTCGAAAGGTGCCGGCGCGCCCCACGGGATCGCGCCTATGACCGGCGCGGCCGTGGTCAAGATTTCCGCTATTGGCCGAGCCCGCTATTGGACGAGAATGACCCCGTGACCGGACCCGGCGACGATCGGCGCGTACAGGAACCGGATGTCTTCGAAGTCGTAGCGACCATCGCGGACCGCGACGAACTGGATCTCCGCGGTCTCGTTGGGCGCGACGCCGACCGCCGAGATGCAGTTCGCGTCGAACCTCTTGCCGCTGGTAAGGACCTTGGCGAGCGCGATCGAGCCGAAGAACTCGTGTGCCCGGAAATGGCGATGCTCGTCGTCATGGCTGGCGATCCGAATCACGTACGGCGCGTCGCGTCGTAGCGTGATGATCATCGGGTCGTATGCGCCCTGGCGGACCCCGAGTTCGATGGCTGTGGCCTCGAGCCAATCGATGCCGGACACCCTTTCGGCGGCGTCCGCTACGCATTGCCCCCCGAACGCAAGGCGTTCGATGCCTGCGCCGGACATGCAGCCCGACAACGCCACCGCGGCAAAAAGAATCAGGGCGGTACGAACTCCGCTCAACACTGTTACCTTCCTCCTCCAGCACGGCGGTTCCGCGGCCGAACGTTGCAACGGGCGGTCGCCTGTGCCACGTTTTCGCGCGTGCCAGCCACAATGATCTTCATCGACGACGTGTTCGACCGCGCCGCCCATCTACGCAGCGAGCCCGAGAAGCTGTGGGATCGCCTGCGCGACGGGCCGTCGCGGGTGATTCCCGTTTGCCGGGACCGCAATCTGGTGACGCGCGGAGACGACATCAACGCCGCCCTGATCGCTGGGCCGGAGGCGCGGGCCATGATCGAATCGGCCTCGGAGGTCGTGTTCCTGGGAACGGCCGGAGAGGAGGTTTTCTTCGCGATCGAGATTCCGGATCCCGAACCTCGGACGCTGGCGCCCTTCGACGGCGAGGCGGAATTCATGGACCTGCGCGAGGTCGGCCCGCTGATCGACGCCCGCGACGGCGCGCTTCTGGCGCTGGCGCGCGGCATCATGTACTGGCATCGCCACACGCAGTTCTGTGGCATTTGCGGCAGTCCCACCGAGAGCAGGGAAGCCGGCTTCACCCGTGCCTGCATAGGCGCGGATTGCGGCCACGAGCACTACCCGCGCACGGATCCCGCCGTGATCATGCTGGTGACGCGCCCCGGCGCCGGGGGCGGTTACTGTCTGCTCGGCCGTCAGTCGAAATGGCCCGAGAAGCGCTATTCCACCTTGGCGGGATTCGTGGAACCGGGAGAGACCCTCGAGGCGGCGGTCGCGCGCGAAGTGTACGAGGAAACCGGCGTCACGGTCGCCGACGTCCACTACCAGGCGTCGCAGCCGTGGCCCTTTCCGTCGTCGCTGATGCTGGGCTTCCGGGCGCGCGCGACCACCGACGCCATCCGCGTCAACGATTCCGAACTCGAGGACGCGCGCTGGTTCTCCCGCGCAGAAGTGGCGCGGTTCGACCCGCCGGGCTTCGTGCTGCCTCGGTCGGGCTCCATATCCCGCTGGCTGATCGCGAGTTGGCTGGCCGCGCAATAAGTCGCGCGCGGCTCACGAATCGGCGTCTTCCCGGTCCCGGCGGCGGAAGGGATGCTGGGGGTAGACGCCGAGGATAGTGACCTCGCGGGAGAAAAAATCGAGCTCTTCCAATGCGAGCCTCAGGTTTTGGTGCCGGGGATGGCCCTCGACGTCGGCATAGAACTGGGCCGCTACGAATCCGCCGCCAACGAGATAGCTTTCCAGCTTGGTCATGTTGATCCCGTTGGTGGCGAAGCCACCCAGCGCCTTGAACAGCGCGGCTGGGACGTTACGCACCCGGAAGACGATGCTGGTCATGGTCGGACCCAAATCGGGCTCCGGGATCTGGGCTTCGCGCGCCATGATCAGGAACCGCGTCGTGTTGTGCTCGGCGTCCTCGATGTTTGCCCGGAGCGACACCAGTCCGTACGCCTCGCCCGCGAGCCGGGACGCGATCGCGCACTGGGTCTTGTCGCCGATTTCGGCGATCTCCTTGGCCGCGCCGGCGGTGTCGGTATGGACGACCGGCACGAGCGCGATCTCGCGGATCAGGTTGCGACACTGATTAAGGGCGTGGATGTGGCTGTGGGCGTGGGTCAGATCCTCGATCACGGCGCCCGGAACCGCGAGCAGGTGGTGGTCGACGCGCTGGAAATGCTCGCCGACGATGTGCAGTCCCGAATCCGGCAAGAGATGATGGATGTCGGCGACCCGCCCGGCGACGGAATTGTCGATCGGAATCATGGCGCGCGCGGCGCGGCCTTCCTTCAGGGCGGCGAAGGCGTCCTCGAAGCCGGAGCACGCGAGCGTCGCCAGGTCGGGAAACACATCGCGGCAGGCGAGATCGGAATAGGCGCCGCGCACGCCTTGGAACGCGATCGTCTCTTCCGGGTCGGTCATCGGCAGCGGGCCTCGGTCCGGATCGAATTTTCGCAAGCGTCCACCGAGGACGAGCGTCAGGTGCGTCCGGGCGCCAGCAGGGCGCGCGCGCGCTCAAGATCGGCGGGAGTATCGACGCCCAGCGGAATCGTGTCAACGAACGCCACCTCGATGCGCATGCCGTGCTCGAGGGCGCGAAGCTGCTCCAGCCGCTCGCGCGCCTCGAGCGGCGACGGCGAGAGCGTGACGAATTGGGCAAGCGCCGCGCGCCGATACGCGTAGATGCCGATGTGGTGGAACCGGCCGCCGGCGCCCCAGGGGACGGGCGCGCGCGAGAAGTAAAGAGCGCGGCCCGACGCCGCTCCCTCGGCCACGGAGACCACCGCCTTGACCACGTTGGCGTCATCCGCCTCTTCCGCACGCCCAAGAGGCGCGGCCAGGGTCGCGATTTCGACCGCCGGGTCCGCGAGCGGCCACAAGACCGCCCGCACCGCGTCCGCCTCGATGGACGGAAGATCCCCCTGCAGGTTGACGACGAGGTCGTGGTTGGCGTTCGGATCGACCGC
>JASMAE010000220.1 GCA_030754475.1 Rhodospirillales bacterium | reverse complement strand
GGCCGCGCTCGAGATGGACGAGCGCGGCGTCGCCCGTCAGCGCCTCGATTCGCCTGACCCCGGCCGCCACCGCCGATTCGGCGACCACTTTGAAGACCCCGATGTCGCCCGTGCGGCGGACGTGGGTGCCGCCGCAGAGCTCGGTGGAGTAGGCCCCGTCATCGAGCGCGCCCATGGAGACCACGCGGACCTCGTCGTCGTACTTCTCGCCGAAGAGCGCGAGCGCGCCCGCGCGAACGGCCTCATCGGCATCCATCAGGTGGGTGGCGATCTCGGCGTTGCGGCGAATCTGCGCGTTCACATCCGCCTCGACGGCGGCCAGCTCTTCGGCGGTGACCGCCTTGAGGTGGCTGATATCGAAGCGCAGCCGGTCGGGGGCCACGAGAGAGCCCTTCTGGACCACGTGCTCGCCGAGACGGCTCCTGAGCGCCGCGTGCAGGAGATGGGTCGCCGAATGGTTGGCCCTCAGCCGCGCCCTTCGCGGCCCGTCCACGGTCATGCGCACATCGTCGCCGACGCGCAAAACTCCGGCCTCGATCCGTGCGACATGGGCGAACACATCGCCGGCGCGCTTCTGGGTGTCCGAGACCTTCGCATGGGCTGCGTCCGCGCCCACGATCGCGCCGGCGTCGCCCATCTGGCCGCCGGATTCGGCGTAGAAGGGAGTCTGGTTGACGATGACCGCCACTTCGTCTCCGGTGCCGGCCTCGGCCACGCGTTCGCCCCCTTTCACGATCGCCGTGATGCTCGCTTCCGCGGTCTCGGTCTGGTAGCCCAGGAATTCGGTTGCGCCCACGGACTCGCGGACGTCGAACCAGACCGTCTCGGTCGCGTCCTCGCCCGAACCGGTCCAGCTTTTGCGGGCCTCGGCGCGGCTCTTCGCCATGGCGGCGTTGAACGCGTCGACGTCGACGCCAAGGTTCTTCGCCTTGAGCGCGTCCTGGGTCAAATCCAACGGGAAGCCATATGTATCGTACAGCTTGAAGGCCACCTCGCCGGAAAGCTCGGTTCCGGGCGCGAGCCCGCCGGCCGCCTCGTCCAGGATCTTGAGGCCCCTGCCGAGCATGTCCTGGAAGCGGCCTTCTTCGAGCTTCAGGGTCTCGGTGATCAAGGCTTCCGCGCGGCGCAGCTCGGGATACGCGACGCCCATGGCATTGACCAGCGTCGGCACCAGGCGCCACAGAATCGGCTCGGCGACGCCGATCATCTCCGCGTGGCGCATGGCCCGGCGCATGATGCGGCGCAGCACGTAGCCGCGCCCCTCGTTCGAGGGCAGCACCCCGTCGGCGATGAGGAAGCCGCTCGCGCGCATATGGTCCGCGATGACCCGGTGCGAAACCGCGTGGGGCCCGTGGGCCTCGGTGCTGGTCGCGTGGGCCGACGCCTCGACCAGGTCGGTGAAGATGTCGATTGCGTAGTTGTCGTGGGTGCCCTGAAGGACGGCGGCGATGCGCTCGAGCCCCATGCCGGTGTCGATCGAGGGCCTAGGCAGCGCCGCGCGTTCGTCCGGCCCAAGCTGCTCGAACTGCATGAAGACCAGGTTCCATATCTCGATGAAGCGGTCGCCTTCCGCGTCCGCGCTTCCGGGCGGGCCGCCGGGAAGGTGGGGGCCGTGGTCGTAAAAGATCTCCGAGCACGGGCCGCACGGCCCGGTCTCGCCCATGGACCAGAAGTTATCGGCGGTGGCGATGCGAAGCACCCGGTCGTCGGGCAGCCCCGCGATCTTCCGCCAATGCGCGTGGGCCTCGTCGTCGTCGGCGAACACGGTGACCAAAAGGCGGTCCGGGGGCAGGCCGAATTCCTTGGTGACCAGGTTCCAGGCGAGCTCGATGGCGACGTCCTTGAAGTAGTCGCCGAAGGAGAAGTTGCCGAGCATCTCGAAAAACGTGTGGTGGCGGGCGGTGTGGCCCACGTTTTCCAGGTCGTTGTGCTTACCGCCGGCGCGCACGCACTTCTGGGCGGTGGCGGCACGCGTGTAGTTGCGCTTCTCGGCGCCGGTGAAGACGTTCTTGAACTGCACCATGCCCGAGTTGGCGAACATCAGCGTCGGGTCGTTGCGCGGCACCAGCGGGCTCGAGGCGACCACCTCGTGGCCGTTCGCCCGGAAATAGTCGAGAAACGCGTGGCGGATGTCGTTGGTCGCGGTCATCGCAGCAATATAGGCGCGGGGCTTCGGGAAATACAGGCGGGGCGCCCAGGGCGGGCGCCAGAGATTCGAGCGCAAGAGATCGAAGTGCGAACGGACCGGCACCGGCGCCCGCGAGGACACCCGGCCACGCGCCGTTTTCGAGAACCGGATGCGTCACCGCCTACGCGCGCCCGTTCGGCCTGGGATTGCGGCTTTGCGAGATGGGGCTGTGCCGGGCCGATCTCAATTCGGCCTCCGACGCCCCATAGTTAGCTACGGGCCGGCCTCGAACACCCCCGTGGGCCTGCGGGCGGCCCGGCGCGGTAAATTCCCCGCGCCTACTCGACCGCGCGGGCGGGCGGATCGTCGGGACCGAGCGCGTCCGCGTCCGCGTCGGCCGTCTCGTCGTCCGCGCGCACCATCATGGCTTCCGAAACGAGGCCCGCGTTGGTGCGGATCGCGAGCTCGATGCGGTCCGCGACGTCGGTGTGCTCCTTCAAGTATTGCTTGGCGTTCTCGCGGCCCTGGCCGATGCGCTCGGAATCGTAGGAGAACCACGAGCCCGATTTCTCGACGACGCCGGCCTTGACGCCCAGGTCGATAAGCTCGCCAGCCTTGGAGATACCTTCACCGTACATGATGTCGAACTCGACGATCTTGAAGGGCGGCGCCACCTTGTTCTTCACCACCTTGACCCGGGTCTGGTTGCCCACCACCTCGTCGCCGTTCTTGATGGCGCCGATGCGGCGGATGTCCAAGCGCACCGAGGCATAGAACTTAAGCGCGGTGCCCCCCGACGTGGTCTCGGGACTGCCGAACATTACGCCGATCTTCATGCGGATCTGGTTG
>JASMAE010000219.1 GCA_030754475.1 Rhodospirillales bacterium | reverse complement strand
GGCGGCCATCGGCCCCTTGACACCTGGGGCGTATTCACTCCAGGCGAATACCGAGATTGATCGGGGGCTGGCAAGAGAGCCGCTTTCGGAGGTGCGAATGGACAGAAACTCGGTGGACTGGCACGGCTCGCTCCCGGCCGTGGTGACCCCCTTTGACGCCGGAGGCAACATTGACGGGAAAGCGTTTCGCCGCAACATAGAGCTGTTGATCGGCGAAGGGGTGCACGGCGTGGTGGTGAGCGGTTGCACCGGTGAGTTTTGGGCCATGACAGCGGACGAACGGAAGCGGCTCTTCAAACTCGGCGTCGAGGCGGCGGCCGGAAAGGTGCCGGTGATCGGAGGCACAAGCGCCATCAGAACGTCGGAGGTCATCGAACTCACCGAGGCGGCGAAGGAGGCCGGTTGCGATGGGGCCATGATCCTGCCGCCCTATTTCGTTCGCCCGAGCGCGGATGACATCATTGCCCATTTCGCGGCGGTATCGGACGCCGTCGAAATTCCGATCCTGCTCTACAACCTGCCGATGGCCGCCGTGAACGCGCTTACACCCGAGTTGGTCGGCCGCCTTGCCGACATCGAGAACGTCGTCGCCATCAAGGAGAGTTCGGGAGACTTGAACAACCTCTGGATGACGATCCGGATTGCCGGCGATCGCATTCGCGTCCTTCACGGGTTTGCCGCCGAGCTCGGCTTGGTCGCACTCGAGCTTGGCTCGCCGGGGTATATCGATTCCTTCCCCAATTACTGGGGCGGCGAGTCCACCGAAATTTACCACGCGGTCAAGAGGGGCGATCGGAAACGCGCGCTCGAGCTCCAGAACAAGGGGCTCAGTTTTCGTCAACTGATCAGGGATACCGGCCGTAACAACTATGCCGTGATCAAGGCCATGATGAACCTCCTGGGCCGACCGGGAGGCTATCCCCGCTTGCCGCTCAGGCCCCTGGTCGAGCCGCAGCTCAGCCAACTGCGGCGGGGAATGGAAGAGCTCGGGCTCACCGAAACCGCTGCCGTCGCCGCCGAGTAATGCCGGCGCCGTCGCACCGCGATATGGAGAGGACGGGGCGTCGTCGCGGCGGGCCAACGAGGTGGTCTCCCCGCTGCGTCCGTTGCACACGTCCGATCCCGCCAACAGCGGTGGATCAGGGCCATGGATGGGTGCCGTGGTCGTGAAAACGCTAAATAGAGGCCGAACTTCGTCGATCGGTGCGCCCGCGCTGATCGATTGATAGGTCTTTCCCATGCTGTAAGCCACTTGGTCGATATGACAGACCTTCCATCTCTCTCTCGTTTTGTCAAAAAAAAGGCCGCCGCGCTTAGCGCGGCGGCCGTGGTCGATGGATTTTCCTTTGCGGGTCTTGGCCTCTTTCGGGCGCTTATCCGTCCAGCACCTTGTCGACCGTCTCGGCGCCCCACTTCATCACCGAATCGATCGGCTCGTTGTTGATCACGTACTTCTGGATCATCAGCGCGAAAACGTTCGTACCATTGACCTCACCAATCTTGAAGCTGATGGAATGCTTGGCGCTCTCCTTCACCCGGGTGAAGCCGTTGGCCAGCGACTTGAGCATGACCTAGACCTCCGGCTTCTTCTTCTGAAGAAGCGGGTGGTTCCAGTAATCCGCCGAATCGTTGGTCGATTTCAGGATCGGCAGCAGGTGACCCGGCGCCCCGTGCATCCACTTGGCGTAGACGCCGCCTTTCGGCCCCGTGCCACTGTAGTGCCACGCCGCCACAAGAGCGGCCTCCTTGGGGTTCTTGGAACCCTTGCAGATCCAGTGGGAGTGGTAGGAGGCCATGTCGAAGTGGTTGTTGCGGTCCCTCGACGGCCACGGCACGGCGCCAACGTCGTCCAGGATTTTCGGGTTCTGGGTGCTGACGTTCATCAGCGCGCGGCCGGTGTACCAGCCCGTGGCGGAACGGCCGGAGACGAACGCGCCGAGGGATTCGCCGTAGCTGTAGCCGGTCGCGCCGGTGGGCGCATAGGGCCGGATCTCCTTCATGTACTCGAGTGCCGCCCTGAGGCCGTCGTTGGGCAGGTTGTTCTTGCCGTCCGGGGTCAGCGCGCTGCCGCCGCCCTTGTTGATCAAGCACCAACAGAGGGTGTTGGTCATGCCGCCGGGGCCGTAGCAAAGGGGATGGCCGTATATCCCTCCCGTGGTCAGTTTCTTGAGCACCGGCACGCTTTCCGCCCAATCCTTGGGCGGCTCCACGCCCGCCTTCTCGAATAGGCTCTTGCGGTACCACATGGTGGCGAAGGCGTTGCCGCCGATAGGAACGCCGTACTGATCGCCGTTCGCTGCCCTGTGGAGGGCGAGCGGCCCCTCCATCCAGTCGTCCTTGCCGACCATCTCGACGACGTCGTTCATCATGATCAGCTTATCCTGGGCGTAGAGGGTCGCGTTCCACGATGGCGTCAGGTTGGAGACGATCTCGGGCGGATTGCCGCCGGCGTAAGCCGCGATCAGTTTCGGCCAGGCGTCGTCGTCCGAGACGTGCTCCCATTGGATCTCGATCCCCGGGTGCGCCGCTTCGAACGATTCCTTGTAGTAGTCGTAGCCCGCGAGCTGGTCGGGAGCGACCTGCGTCGTCCAAACCCGGACCACCTTCTTGGTCTGAGCGAAAGAGCGTTTCCAGTGCCCCGTCGCGCTCGCGCCGGCCACGAGGGCAGCGGCCGACCCGAGAGTCTTAATGGCGGTACGACGGCCGACTCCGTGGTCGCCGGATCGCTTGTCAATCTTGGTCGTCATCGACATTCCTCCTCTGGTTTCGGTGTCTCCTCGCGGCGAGTTTCCCCGCGGTTGTTTTCTTTCGCGACGCTTTTTTTCGGACACCAAGCGGCCACCGTGATAAGGCGCCGCCGCCCATATCATTGACACAGATCAACCGCGTTTTCCTGCTCGCGTTTTCCATATTGAGCTCGTCAACGGAAACGGATTGGCCCCGATCCTGATATCAAGGAGATCGGTGGCATCGTGCCGCATCCACCCTGTCATGGCATTCGTGGCGTTGACCTTGCCCCCGGAATTGGGCGGCGGCGGCGTTTCGGGCCGGCGTGCGGGTTGAGCACGGGCTGAGCACCGCCCGAACACGCTGAGCGAAGTGTCCTTCGCGTTTGGGCGTTGCGGGCGCTCGCGCTATCATGGGCGCGTTGGAAGCGGATGATCCGATGACGCGTCGATCGTTTTTCGATTGGTTTCCCGTGAACCGGCTCAGGCGCGCCCGGCCGACGGTGGCGGTCCTGCGCCTCGACGGCGTCATCGGGTCGATCGGCCCGTTGCGCCGCGGCCTCAGCCTCACCAGCCTCGCCGGGCCGATCGAACGCGCGTTCAAGTTTCGGGGCCTGAAGGCGGTTGCGCTGGCCATCAATTCGCCGGGCGGATCGCCCGTCCAGACGGCCATGATCGCGCGCCGTCTGCGGGCGCTCGCCGACGAAGCCGGAATCCCGGTCTTCGCCTTCGCCGAGGACGTCGCGGGCTCGGGCGGCTATTGGCTCGCCTGCGCAGCCGACGAGATTTTCGCCGACGAGAACTCGATCATCGGCTCGATCGGCGTCAGGAGCGGCGGTTTCGGGTTTGCCGGCTTCATCAAGCGGTTCGGGATCGAGCGTCGGCTTTACACCGCGGGCGAACGCAAGGCGATGCTGGATCCTTTCTTGCGCGAAGACGCGGACGATGTGACCCGCCTCGGCGCCATCCACCAAGATGTCCATGAGAGCTTCAAGAGCTTGGTGCGTACCCGTCGCGCGGGCAAGCTCAAGGCGCCCGAGGACGCGCTGTTCAGCGGCGAGTTCTGGACCGGTCGGCGGGCCCTGGAACTCGGCTTGATCGACGGGATCGGCGATCTGCGATCGGTGATGCGCGAACGTTTCGGCCATAGGGTTCGCCTTCGTCCCGTCAGCGCCCGGCGGACGTGGCGGCGGCGCTTCGCGTTCGGCGCGGACGGCGCGGGCGCGTGGGCGCCGGTTTCCGCGCGCCTTGGCGCCGCCGACCCCGGCGCGTGGACCGCAGAGCTGATCGCGGGCCTTGAGGAGCGCATGCTGTGGAGCCGATTCGGGCTGTAGAGCGAATCGCGACTGGTTGGGTCCACGATGCGGCCGCGATCGGGTGCGTGAATCCTCGTCTACGCCAAGAAGCGTAGAGGATAGAGCAGTCTCACGCCCACGCCGGATCGCGGCCACGCGAATCCGGCCGACGGCGATCTGGTTTGCGGGTCGGCTTGACCCCGACCGCGGCGCCGCCCATAAAGAGGGCGAATGCTGGGATTCAGCCTCACCAAGCTCTTGTTCACCGCGCTCGTCGTGTTCGCGGTCTGGTACGCCTTTTCGCGGGTGCGCCGACTCGGCGGGTCGGGAAGCCGGCGCAGGCCCAGCACCTCTGGCCCGACCAGCGCGCCGGCCGCCGTCGAGGACATGGTTCGCTGCGCCGTTTGCGGCGAGTTCACGGCCGCGTCCGGCCCTCGAGAATGCCCGCGCGAGGAGTGTCCCCACAGGGCGTGAACGGGCGGCGCGTCGGGGCGGCTTGACCGCCATTTTGGCGGGCAGTAAGTTCGCTGCACCGCAGCAAAATCTCCACCGGTTCCATGGTGCGTGCCACCGCCTCGAAACCCAGCTTCCAGCATCTGATCCTCGAGTTGCAGCGCTTCTGGGCCGAACAGGGGTGCACGATCCTTCAGCCCTATGACATGGAAGTGGGCGCCGGCACCTTCCACCCGGCGACGACGTTGCGCGCGCTTGGTCCGCGGCCGTGGAAGGCGGCCTACGTTCAGCCATCGCGGCGGCCCGCCGACGGGCGCTACGGCGAGAATCCCAACCGCCTTCAGCACTATTACCAGTTCCAGGTCATCCTCAAGCCGTCGCCCGAGGACTCCCAGGACCTTTATCTCGGGAGCCTCCGCCACCTCGGCATCGATGAGGCCCTGCACGACATCCGCTTCGTCGAGGACGACTGGGAGAGCCCGACG
>JASMAE010000218.1 GCA_030754475.1 Rhodospirillales bacterium | reverse complement strand
TGATGGGCTACGGTTGGCCCATCAACTTAACCCGCGCCAAACTCTAACTTAAGCGCTGGACCACTAATCGGGGGCAGGCCAGTTGCGCTCCAGGCGAAGGGGCATCTGGTCGAGTGGTGGCCCGACGGCCCGGTGTCGGGCACAGGGGTTTCATTGATCGCTTTCGATAAAACTAGGGGCATCTTGACGGGAGCGGCAGACCATCGGCGTCCGTCGGCAGCCATCGGCTGGTAGCATGCCGGTTGCGGGGCGCAGGGCGCAGGGGGGGCGCAAACATCCGGCGTTATCGCACGGATAACGCGCATCACTTTGACTTCGAATTTTGTCCACAATCCCTTATGACGGCCCCGCCCGCGACGATGCCCGGATGTTCGTAGGTTCCGACCTCGAACTCGGTTGGGCGCGTGGACGCACCTTGCGCGTGCTGCTTTATTTCTTCGAGCGCGACGCGGTGTTGCCCCATGAGTACACGGCCACCGCTCAGTGCCGGTGATATGTCGCCCTAATGCGGCGTCCGCATGTCCGCTTGTGGCTATAAGCGGACGTGCTGAACAAACTGTATGTGAGTCTGCTTTCGGCCTCAAAGCGGACATGTATCCCAGACTCTGTGAATGTCTGCTACTAGCCACAAGCGGACATTCGACGCCCGTCGCGGTTGGTCGGTATCGGGCACGTTGCGATGCGAGTGGTGGGATCCGTTCACAGCATCAGGAGCGGACGTACGAATTTGCCCACCCCCAGGGGCGGCGGCTCGGTTGACAGTCCCGCGGGGGCCATGCACTGTCACCGGGCGGGTGGCGTGCGTGAGGCGCTCCTATGCGGCAATCGGAAGTCAAGGGCATCCTTGACCGCTGGGTCATCGGGACGAGCGGACGCTCCTACATGGCGGGTCTCGAGAACCGCCCCGTCATTGCCCGGGCCGAGGGCAGCACCGTATACGACACCGAAGGCCGCGCTTACCTCGACTTCGGTTCGGGCCAAATGGCCGCCGCGCTCGGCCACAACCATCCCCACATCTTGGCCGCGATGGAGCGGAGCGCCGCGACCATCCTGCATTCGACGAAGACGTTCCTGAACGTCGACCGCTTGCGATTGCACGAGAAGCTGGGCGAGCTCCTGACCCCGCCGCTCCAGAAGTCACTCTTTCTCGTCAGCGGCAGCGACGCGGTGGAGGCGGCCGTGGACCTCGCCCGCAGGGCTACGGGCGGGTCCGACGTGCTGGGACTTCACACCGGACTTCATGGCTCCACCTCGTTCGTCACCCGGTCATTGAGCTTCGTTTGGTCGCGGCGGCACCACGTCCTCAACGCGCCAGCGACGTCCGCGATCTTCGCGCCGTACTGCTACCGTTGCCCGCTCGCCATGACGTTTCCCGTATGCGAAATTCGTTGCCTTACGGCGAGCATGGAGCTCGCAGACGCGAACTTCACCGCGCCGCCCGCCGCCGTAATCGTCGAACCCGTCCTAAGCGCCGGCGGCGTCGTCGAGCCGCCGCCCGGCTATCTCCAGGCGCTGCGCGATGCGTGCGACCAGCGGGGCATGCTGCTGATCTTCGACGAATCCCAAGCGGGCCTGGGCAAGACGGGCCGGATGTGGGCGCACCAGCATTCCGGCGTCGTTCCCGACATCATGGTCGTTTCCAAGCATTTCGGCGGCGGACTTCCGATCAGCGCCGTGTGCGCCAGCGCTGAGGTCGCCGAGCGTGCCGTCGCCAACGGATTCTTCGCGACCCGGTCCCACGCCGCCGACCCGGTGCTCTGCGCCGCGGGCCTCGCCTCGCTTGAGGTAGTCGTCGAAGACGACTTGCCCGCGCGCGCCGCCAGAATCGAGCGGCGCATCAAGGACGCCTTCGCCGCGCTCGCCCGCGAGATCGAGCTCATCGGTGACGTCCGCGGCCGTGGCGTACTTTTGGGTATCGAGCTCGTGACGGACCGCGAGACGCGCGCGCCCGCCAACAGCGAGGCGAAGGCCGTCCTCGAGTTCTGCGAAAATGCGGGGCTTCTGCTCCAGCTCCGGGGCACGGGCGACCGGCGCAACGTCCTTCGGCTGGTGCCACCGATGACGACGTCGGACGAGGACATCGATCGCGGGATCTCGATTCTCGAGAACGCAATTCGCGCCGCCGTGGGCGCCGCTAAACCCGTGAAGCGAGCGGCCAAGCGCCGCCCGGCCCAGGCGAAGTAAGGGCCACTCCGTACGCCCGGGCTCAAGCGCGCGCCTTTATTCGGCCACTTCTGGGCTTCTTTCGCGCGACGCGCCTGCCCTTGGCGCGCAGCTCCTTGCGCAAGGCCGCGGTTGCCGCCCGGTCGACGCCGCCGCGACGATCCAGCGCGATTCCATAGACCGCGCGTGCGCGGCGCGCCGAGACGGTGCCGAGCGCAACGTCGACGGCCACGGCCTTGGGCGCCCGCGCCAAAGGATCGCCAAGACCGCCGCCGCCCGAGGTGCGCACGCTCAACACGTCGTCCGTGGCCAGTTCGTACGCGTGCTTGGTCTTCAGCGCCATCTCCCGATCCTTGCGTACGCGAACATAGGCGGTCGTCGCGCCCTCGCCGCCGCCGAAGAGCCCCCACGGCGGCAGCTTCACCCGGTCGCCAGGAACCTGAAGCTCGACGGGCGCGAGAAAGCGGTAGTCCTTGACGGAGCCGAAGCCGCCGCGAAAGCGGCCCGGTCCCTCCGAATCGCGGCGGAATTCGTAGCGCGTGATTCGGACCGGGTAACGGCTCTCGAGAACCTCGACGGGGTGATTGCCGACGTTTTGGGGAAACGACAGGCAGCTCACCCCGTCGCGCGCCGCCCGCCCGCCGAGGCCGCCCCAGTTACTGTCGAGAAAGATGAAGAACTGGCCTGCCCCCGATTAGTGGTCCAGCGCTTAAGTTAGAGTTTGGCGCGGGTTAAGTTGATGGGCCAACCGTAGCCCATCAACAGCGTAGGTTGGCC
>JASMAE010000217.1 GCA_030754475.1 Rhodospirillales bacterium | reverse complement strand
CGACCCAACAGCTCACATCATCAAACGCAGTCGAAAGACCTTCTGAACGAAGAAGATAGCCGCGCCAACGATGACGATTTGCAATGTTGAGGCTGCTGCGATCGTCGGATCGCCACCCCAGTGGATGGTCGAGAACAAGTGGACCGGCAGCGTTGTCGAGTTCGGACCGGAGAGAAAGAGCGCGAGGTTGATGTCACCCAGCGAGATAACGAACGCGAAAACGGCCCCCGAAAGGAGGCCGGAACGAAGAAGCGGGAGGGTCACGCGAAGGAACGCGTAGATCCGGCTCGCACCGAGGCTCATGGCCGCTTCCTCGAGACTGGGATCCATGCCCACGAGTCCCGCCGTAACGGTCCGGATCACGAACGGCGTCGCGATGATGAGGTGGCCGAGAGCCATGGTTGCCGGCGATGCGTCGAAGTTAAGCCGCGCGAAAAACAGATAGAGTGCGGCGCCAAGAAGGATCTGTGGGGTCATCAAAGGGGCAAGGAAGAACGTTTCTAGGGCTTGCCGGCCGCGAAAGCGAAAACGGACGATCGCCGTGGCGGCGAGCATTCCTATCACGGTCGCGATCAAGGCGACGGCGAAGGCCACGGTCAGGCTGACCCGAAAGAATGAATCGACGTAGCTTTCGGTCGCGAAGAAGGCCTGGTACCACCTCAAGGAGAATCCCGCGGGCGGGAATGTATAGCTGGAGGTTGGATTGAACGAGACCCCTATCACAACCACGAGCGGGATCAGGACCAGGAAGTAGACGACGATAACGAACGGCACCAACGTGCGCGGGCGCAAGGTCATCGGCCCGCCTCCAGGCGCCCACGCCGCGCCGTCGCCCGCAGGGCAACGAACAGGAACGCCAGCGTGATTGCCACGAGGACAAGGGCGAGCGCCGATCCGCCCGGCCAATTGAACGTTGCCAGGAGATCCTCGTAAATTTGCTGGCCGGCCATTCGGACCCGGGCGCCACCGAGAAGAGCCGGGGTCACGAAGGCGCTGATGGAAAGCG
>JASMAE010000216.1 GCA_030754475.1 Rhodospirillales bacterium | reverse complement strand
CGCCAACCTCGACGTCTGAACGGCGCGCCGGCACTGGACCAGATCGCGGTCGCTCGAAATCGCGCGTGGCGATCCAGCGGGCGCGTGAATCAGGTCTACACGATCCGCTCTAGCACAATGTTTCAGGAATTGCGGACTTCGGCGCCCGATATCTTCGACGGAGGTAGCGCCATGGTTGAGCGGACGCCCGACGAGGCGCTGGAGCGCCCTAGCGCCTGGATTGAGGGCGCCGAGGCGTGGCGCTGCAATCTCAAGGGGTGCCGGATCGCGCCCGACGTATTGCACGGCCTTCTCGACCGCTGCTTGCCCTAGATCGTTATCCACTCACGTGGAATCGCACCGACTAAACTTATCAGGCGCCAGGCCGCCGGCGCGCGTACCGCGTTAACGCTTCGCTAACCGCGGCAGGCGGAGAGTCGGTCCGTGGCGAAACCATCGGATCGCAAGGCGAAGGGCGCGCGAGGGGGGCACCGCCGCGGAAGCGGCGCGCCGACGCGGGCCCGTGCGGTCCGCAGCACGCGGTCCAGGGTCCGGTTCCGGTTCTGGCCGGCGCTCGGCTGGCTCGCGCGCGCCCTTGCGATTGTCGCGGTCTGGACGGCCGTTGCCGCCGCCGGGCTCGCGGCCTGGTACGCCACCGACCTTCCCGACGTGGACCGCGCGGTGAGCGCGACGCGGCGGCCCTCGGTTACGATTCTGGCGGCCGACGGCGCGCCCGTCGCAAGTTTCGGCGACCTCTATGGACGGCCGCTCACCGCCGAACGCCTTCCCCGGCATCTGGTGAACGCGGTCCTGGCCACGGAAGATCGCCGGTTCCGCGAGCACCACGGGCTCGACGTGCGCGGGCTCGCGCGCGCGCTTTGGGCGAATTTGCGCGCCGGCGCGGTCGTCCAGGGCGGCAGCACCATTACCCAACAGGTGGCCAAGAACCTGTTTCTCTCGCCCGAAAGAACGCTCAAGCGCAAGGTCCAGGAGCTCCTGCTCGCGCTGTGGCTCGAGCGCAAGTTCACCAAGGACCAGATTCTCGCGATCTATCTCAATCGCGTCTACTTCGGCGCCCGCGCATTCGGAGTGGACGCGGCGGCCGAACGCTACTTCGGCCTTCGAGCCGAAGAGATCGACCTCGCCCAGGCGGCGATGCTCGCCGGGCTCTTGAAGGCGCCGTCGCGCTACAATCCTCGCAACGACCCGGCGTTGGCCGCGCGGCGGGCCGCCGTGGTGCTTGACGCCATGGTGGCGTGGGGCGCGATCGCACCGGGCGAAGCGACCGAGGCGAAGCGCGGCGCCAAGATCGGTGTGCGTCCCCTCTCAGTGAGCCGGCGCGGCCGCCATTTCGCCGACTGGGTCTTCGAGCAGGCTTCCAACTACGTCTCGCCGGGCGATCGCGACCTGGTCGTTGTGACGACCCTGGACGCGGGTCTGCAGGACATCGCCGAGACGAGCGTCGCGAATGCCATGGACGCAGAGGGCGCCGAACACGGTGCCGACCAGGCCGCCATCGTCGCCCTGGCCCCGGACGGCGCCGTGCGCGCCATGGTGGGGGGAAGGGACTACCGCGAGAGTCAGTACAACCGCGCGACCCAGGCGCTCCGCCAGCCCGGGTCGGCCTTCAAGCCGATCGTCTATCTCGCGGCCCTCGCCGCTGGCATGGAGCCCGAGACGGTTGTCGTCGACGAGCCCATCGTGGTCGAGGGTTGGAGCCCGCGAAACTTCGACGGCCGCCACGTCGGCCCGACGACGCTTCGCTCCGCGCTCGCGCGGTCCATCAACACGGTCGCCGTCCGCGTCGCCGAACGGGCGGGCCGGGAGCGGATCATCGAGACGGCGCGACGGCTGGGAATCACGGCCCCCATGGCGCCGAACCCTTCTCTCGCGCTCGGTTCCTTCGAGGTCAGCGTGATCGAGTTGACGACCGCCTACGCGAGCTTCGCCGCCGCCGGCATGGGTGTGTGGCCCTATGGGATTACGGAGATCCGCGACGGCCAGGGTCACGTGCTGTATCGCCGCGCGGGCTCGGGCCCGGGCCGGATCATGAGCGCTGAAAACGCGGCCCGCATGAACGCCATGCTGGCGGGCGCGGTCCGAGAGGGAACCGGGCGCGCCGCGCGGCTATCGCGGCCCTCCGCCGGCAAGACGGGGACCAGCCAGGATCACCGTGACGCCTGGTTCGTCGGTTACACGGGTCATCTGGTGGCCGGGGTCTGGGTGGGCAACGATTCCGGCGCCCCGATGCGGGGCGTGACCGGCGGCGGCCTACCGGCGCGTCTGTGGCGGGACTTCATGACCCGCGCCCATGAAGGCTTGGTTCCGAAGCCAATCTTCGGCGTGGATATCGCAATCGTCGCGCCGCCTGCCCCGGAACAGGGCTTTTGGCCCGGATTCGCCAGCCGGCTTTGGCGTGGCGACGGTTAGGCCGTTATTCCTTTAAGCGGAACCAGCCCGAAAAAAACCGCCCGTCTCGATCGCGAATTCGCGTGCGCCGCCCTCGTCTATTTCGCCATGCGGGCGATGGTGGCGGACGTGCTGAAGCCCGCCTCGATGGGCGCGAGTTCGATCCGGCCGCCGTATCCTTGGACCACGTCGGCACCGACCACGTCTTCGAGTGCGTAGTCCGCCCCCTTGACGAGGACGTCGGGACGGATCGCCTCGATGAGGGCCAGCGGCGTGTCTTCGGAAAATATCACCACCATGTCGACGCTCGCCAGCGAGGCAAGCACGGTGGCGCGCGCAGCCTCCGACTGAAGCGGTCGATCGGCGCCCTTCAGGCGTTTTACCGACGAATCGCTGTTGAGGCCCACCACCAGGCGATCGCAGAATGCTCGGGCGTGGCGCAGAAGCGCGACGTGGCCGGGGTGAAGTAGGTCGAAGACGCCGTTGGTGAATCCGATCCGCTGCGAACGTTGGCGCCACCGATCGATGCGCTCGAGCGCGGGCTTCAACGCCGACACCTTCGCCTCGGCGTCACTCAGGTCCTGGTGATGGAGCGCGTGCGCGACGTCGCCCGAAAACGCGACCGCGGTCCCGACCTTGCCGACGACGATGCCCGCCGCGACGTTGGCCAGCGCCGCCGCTTCGTCCAGTTGCGCGCCGGCGGCGATCGCCGCGGCCAGTGCCGCCGCCACCGTGTCGCCGGCGCCGGAGACGTCGAAGATCTCGCGGGCCTCGGTCGCAAGATGGGTGACCGTGCCGCGCGCGCTTACCAGCGTCATGCCCTCGCGGCTACGGGTCACCAGGACCGCCTCGAGGTCGCACTCGGATACCAGTCTCTGCGCGGCCTCGACGATCGCCGCGTCGCCTTCCACCGCCATGCGCATCGCCTCGCCGAGTTCGCGCCGGTTGGGGGTGAGCACCGAGGCGCCGCGGTAGTCCGAGAAATCGGTGCCCTTGGGATCGACGATGATCGGCTTCGAGTGCGCCTTGGCGGCCGCGAAGATGCCCGCCAGCGCTTCGCGGCACAAGACGCCCTTGCCGTAATCGGAAAGCACGACCACGTCGCATTCCGCGACCGCCCGCGAGACGGCGTCGACGAGGCGGCGGACGGCATCGCCCTCGAGCGGCGCCTGGGTCTCGTCATCGGCCCGCATCAGTTGCTGGTTGCCTGCGAGGAAGCGGCTCTTGACCGAGGTCCGTCGACCGTCGACCGCGATCAGTTCCGCATTCACCCCGGCCTCTTCGGCGAGCAGCGCGCGGATTCTTTCGCCGGGTCCGTCGGCACCGATCGCCGAGACGAAACGCGGGCTCGCGCCAAGCGCGACCAAGTTGCGCACCACGTTACCGGCGCCGCCCAGCATCTCGGTTTCGCGCCCGACCTTGAGGACCGGGATAGGAGCCTCGGGCGAGATGCGTTCGACGCCGCCGTAGACGAAGCGGTCCACCATCACGTCGCCGACGCAAAGTACGCGCGCGCCGCCCAACCGTTCGACCAGGGCGATCAATGCCCCGCGATCGGTCATACGAGACCCAGCTCCAACTCGAGCGCCCCGCACAACATCTGCCCGAGTGTGATGTGCATCTCTTGAATCCGCGCGGTCTGGAGCGACGGCACCACCAAAAGGGGATCGGCGACGCCGACCATACGGCCGCCGTCGCGCCCGCTTAAGCCCGCGGCGACGGCGCCAAGCTCGCGCGCGGCGAGCAGCGCCCGGATCACGTTCTCGCTCTGGCCCGAGGTCGAGATGCCGACCACCACGTCGCCGGCCCGGCAAAGGGCCCGGACCTGGCGCGCGAACAGCTCGTCGAACCCGAGATCGTTGCCGATTGCGGTCAACGCCGAGGTGTCGGTGGTCAACGCGATCGCCGCGATAGGGGCGCGGTCGGCCTTGTAGCGGACGGTCAGTTCGGTGGCCAAGTGCTGGGAATCGCCGGCGCTGCCGCCGTTTCCGCAAAAGGCGATCTTGCCGCCGCCCCGGATCGCGTCCGCGCACACGGTTACTAGGCGCACGAACGGCTCGCGGACCGCTTCGCGCGTGGCGGCGAGCACGCCCACGTGTTCATCGAGCTCGGATGTGAAGTAGCTATCGAGGTCCATCGCCGTCGACCGTCGGGGATGTGCGGCCATCATAGAGTTCTTTGCGGCGGCGACAAGTTATGGCGCCCGCGGATTGCGTGCGCCCTCAAAGGGTGACGCGGGCGCCGGTCCGGAGCGATTCCATCACCGCGACGGTGGCGAGGCTCGTCTCCACCAGCTCCGATTCGGCGATCGGCGCCGGGCCGCCGCCGGTTACGGCGTCGACGAATGCACGAAGCTCGGCCCGGATCCCCTTGTCCGGCGTGCGCCCCGCCGTCCGCGTGGTGACCCGGCCGTCCACGGTGATCGCGAGCGTGCGGAAGTCCTCGATCCGGGCCACCGAGCCGCCGCCGTAGACCTCGATCAATTCCTTATCGCGGCTCGCGTCGCCGAGCGCCGTATAGACGATGGTGGCGAGGCTTCCATCGGCCAATCCGAGGCTCACGTTCACGTCGGCGCACATGTCTGCGGACGAACGCGCCGCCTCGGCGCCCACCGACAGGATCGCGGCCCCGGCGAGGTACCGGGCGAGATCGACGAAGTGGCAGACCTCGCCGAGGATACGACCGCCGCCTTCGCGCGCATCGGCAACCCAGCTCTCTTTCGGGACCGGGCCCGCGTTCACGCGCAACAGCAGGAATTTTGGTCCCGACAGGCGTTCCAGATGGGCGCGCATCTCGCGCGCCAGCGGTGCGAAACGGCGGTTGAAGCCGACTTGGAAGAACGCCTGCGATTCCGTGCTGGCCGCGCGAACGCTCTCGATCTCGACCCGGTCGAGGCCAAGCGGTTTCTCGACCAGCACCGCCTTTCCAGCGCGAAGCGCGCGCATCGTAAGTTCCGAGTGGCTGTCGTGGCGGGTGGCGATGATGACCGCGTTGATCCGGGGCGAGGCGAAGACGGTCTCGGGATCCGTTTCCGCGTGGGCGAAACCGAACGTCTCGCGCGCCGCCTCGGCGCCGGCGCCGCGGCGGGAGACGACGGTCTCCAGCCGAACGCCTTTGAGTTTGACCAATTCGGGGATCAACACGCCGCGCGCGAAATTTCCGGCGCCGATCATCGCCACCACACAATCGCCCTTTGCCGGTGCCGCGCGCACCTGGGCCGTGGCGCCGCTGGCGCGCGCGCGCGTCTCGGGCGGGCGGGGCGGATAGCCGAGGACCACGCCGAGATGGGCCTCGCTGCCTGCGACGACGGCGTACGCCGCTTCGGCGTCGTCGATGGCGAAGCGGTGGCTGATCAAGGGCTCGACGTCGAGCCGACGCGCAAGCTCGGGCGACATGAGGCGGACGCATTCGGTCAAGTTCTCGGTCTCGGTCCAGCGGACGAAGCCCTCGGGATATTTGACGCCGCGGCCCTCGAACGCGGCGTCGTAGCGCCCCGGTCCGTAAGATCGCGAGACCACGACCGAGAGCTCCTTGGCCATGAACTCGCGGTAGGGAAACTGGGTGCCGGTCATGCCGACGACGCTGATTCGCGCGCGATCGCGGGCGACGGCGGCGGCGGTCGCGAAGGGTTCGCTCGAGCGCGTGGCCGCGGCGATCAGGACGCCGTCGCACCCGCGTGCGTCCGTCCGGGCCGCGATCTCCTCCGCCAGGCCCGCATCCGCCAGATTCCAAGCGGCCTCGGCGCCGGCGGCGCGAGCGGTCGCCAGGCGTGCGGCGTCGTAATCAACGACGATCGCGCGCGCGCCGGCCAGCGTCAGAAGCTGCGCGGCGAGTTGGCCGACGAGGCCCGCACCGATGACGCAGACCACGTCGCCGAGACCGACACCGAGGTTTCTGACACCATGGAGCGCGATCGCCGCAAGCGTCCCGAAGCATGCCTCGTCGTCCGTCACCGCATCGGGGATCGGGGCCGCGAGCGCGCGCGGAACGACGTTGAATTCCGCGTGGTTGGCAATCCCGGCGCCGGCCATGGCGACCCTCTCGCCGATGCGGAACGCGCCTTCGAGCCCCTCACCCACCGCCACGACGGCGCCCGCCGCGGAATAGCCCAAGGGCAGGGGCTCGTCGAGGCGCGCAAGCACCGCGCGCATGGTGGCGCCTAAGCCGTCGCGGCGGGCCTTGCGTAATGTCTTGGCGACCAGGTCGGGCCGCGCACTCGCCTTTCCGGCCAGGCTTTTCTTCGCGAATTCGACCACCATGCGCTCGGTGCCCGCCGAGATCAGCGAGGCCCGCGTCGCGACCAGCAACTGTCCCGGGCCGGCGTTCGGCGCGGGCACCTGCTTGAGCTTGAGTTTGCCTGTGCGCGCGCTCTGGATTACCTGCTTCATCCTCCGGTTTTTACCCGGTTTTCAACGCGAATGCCAAAGGAGCCGAATGCGATGCCCTTTCCACCCGGCGACGATGCGGGGCGCGCGGCGGAAAAAGTTTCTCCCGCGCGCCGTTGAGAGTAAACCTGGAGCCGGACATGTGCGGGATCGCTGCCATATTCGCCCATGGAGCGGACGCGCCGCCGGTCCGCGAGGCCGAACTCGTCACGGTTCGAGATGCCATGGCCGCGCGCGGACCCGACGGGTCCGGCCTTTGGATTGCCGACGACAAGCGCGTGGGCCTCGCGCATCGCCGCCTCGCCATCATCGACTTGAGCGCCGAGGCCGCCCAACCCATGACGTTCGCGCCCGACGGCGGCAGCAACGTCCGTACCCGCATCACTTATAACGGCGAGATATACAATTACCGGGCGCTGCGCGCGTGGCTGGAATCCGATGGCGCCGTCTTCCGCACCCAGTCCGATACCGAAGTGCTGTTGCATCTTTACGACCGTTTCGAGGACGCAATGGTCGAGCATTTGCGCGGCATGTACGCCTTCGCGCTTTGGGACGAGGCGCGCCGCGGCGTGTTCCTGGCCCGCGACGCCTTCGGGATCAAGCCTCTTTACTACGCCGACGTGGCCGGGACCTTCCGGGCCGCGTCCTCGGTCAGGGCGCTGATCGCCGGCGGCGTCGAAACCGAGGCGGCGCCGGCGGGGAACGTTGGTTTCTTCCTGTTCGGTTACGTGCCCGAGCCGCACACGCTCCATCGCCATATCCACGCGCTGCCCGCGGGTTCGACCATGTGGGTCGGTTCGGATGGCGTCAAGCGCGTTCGGCGCTTCTTCGACATTCCCACGGTGCTCGCCGAGGGGCGAAGGCACGACGCCTCGGGCGATCTTCGTGAGACCCTCCTTGACAGCGTACGTCACCATCTGGTGGCCGACGTTCCGGTCGGCGTGTTTTTGTCTTCCGGCCTCGATTCGGCGACGATCACCGGAATGGCCTCGGAAATCGAGGGCGCGCGCCTCGAGACGCTGACGCTCGGATTCGATGCGTTCAAGAATACGCCCCTCGACGAGGCGCCGCTGGCCGCCGACATCGCCCGCCATTTCGGAACCCGGCACCGGACGCGATGGGTCGCCGGGCGGGACTTTCATTCCGAGCTTGGCGCGTTCCTCGCGGCCATGGACCAGCCCACCATCAACGGCGTGAACACCTACTTCGTGGCCCAGGCGGGGGCGGAGGCGGGTCTCAAGGTCGCTCTCTCGGGGCTCGGCGGTGACGAGCTGTTCGCCGGCTACGACAGCTTCCGCCAGATCCCGGCGCTCGTCGGCCGGCTGGGCCGCATTCCCGGGCTGCGGCCCGTCGGCCGGGCGTTCAGGATCGTGGCGGCGCCGGTGGCGCGGCGCCTCAGCTCTCCCAAATACGCCGGAATCCTCGAGTATGGGACGAGCTACGCCGAGGCCTATCTCCTGCGGCGCGGTCTTTTCATGCCATGGGAGCTGCCCGATCTCGTTGACGCGGAAATGGCGCGCGAGGGCTGGCGCGAGCTGCAACCCCTCGTCCGCCTCGCCGACTGCGCGTCGGGACTCGAGAGCCCGCGCGCCAAGATCACGGCGCTCGAGATGAGCTTCTATATGCGCAATCAGCTTCTTCGCGACGCGGATTGGGCGGGAATGGCGCATTCGGTCGAAATCCGCGTCCCCTTCGTCGATCCGGTGCTGCTCGCGCGGGTGGCTGCGATGGTTCGGAACGGGGCGCCGGGCAAGCGCGAGATGGCGAACAGCGTGAACCCGCGCCTGCCCGGCGCCGTGCTCGAGAGGCCGAAAACGGGTTTCTTCGTTCCGTTGCGCGAATGGCTTCAAGGCGGCTGCGAAAAGAGTCGGTCCGGGAGCGAGGAACGGGGCTTGCGCGGCTGGGCTCGGCGGGTCTACGAGGCGGCCTGGAATCCGGCGCGCTGAACAAGAACGCGTGCCGGAGCACCGGCCACTTCTGTGGATTCGCACCGGCTCGCACGCCGGTTCGGCCGCCCCAATCGTACAATGCACTGGGTGGTCGGGCCCGCAAGCCGGCCGGTTCCGCCTAAGCGGATCACGCGTTAGCTCATCCCGCGCCGGCGCCCCGCCAGGCGCGCATCGCGATCGCGGGTCGCGCGCTCGAGGCCGTCGAGGTATTCGCCGCGTTCGAACGCGTGTCCGCAGGCCATGCACAGCACGGGTCCGAAGGGCATGTGATCGGGATCGAAGTCGCCGGAATAGGTGTTCTGCTTCTCGTCGCACCGCGGACACGGGACCGGCAGAAGTTCATGGGTCATCGCGCGCCTGCTGGAAATGCCCCCGGTTCAATCGCCCGCGACCGGTTCGCGCCGCCGCGCGCCGGTCGCGGCGAGGTTTTGGAAATAGGCAATGGTGGTGCGAAGTCCCGCATCCAGTCCCACCGTCGGTTCCCACCCGAGGCGCGCGCGCGCGCGCGATATGTCGGGGCAGCGGCGCACCGGATCGTCCTCGGGAAGGGGCCCTTCCTCCAGCACCGACTTCGATCCCGCGATCTCGCGAATCCGTTCGGCGAGCGCGCGGATGGAAATCTCGTTGGGATTGCCCAAGTTTACGGGGCCGGTCACGTCGTCGTCGGCGTCCATCAGCCGCGTCATTCCCTCGATCAGGTCGTCCACGTAGCAGAACGCGCGGGTCTGCGAGCCGTCGCCGAAAAGCGTGATCGGCTCGTCCGCGAGCGCCTGAATGATGAAGTTCGAAACGACGCGCCCGTCGCTGCTGTCCATTCGCGGCCCGAAGGTGTTGAAAATGCGGGCGACGCGGATATTGAGCCCATGCTGGCGGTGGTAGTCGAAAAACAGGGTCTCGGCGCAGCGCTTGCCCTCGTCATAGCAGGCGCGCGGCCCGATCGGATTGACGTTGCCGCGGTAGTCTTCGCGCTGCGGATGGACTTCCGGATCGCCGTAGACCTCGCTCGTGGAAGCCTGAAATATCTTGGCCCGCGTTCTTTTCGCCAGCCCCAGCACGTTGATGGCGCCGTGCACCGATGTCTTGGTGGTCTGGACGGGGTCGAACTGGTAGTGCACCGGCGACGCGGGACAGGCGAGGTTGTAGATC
>JASMAE010000215.1 GCA_030754475.1 Rhodospirillales bacterium | reverse complement strand
CACGAGGGCCAGATCGTCGGTTACGGCTGGCTGTTCATCCATTACATGGACGTGGGCGGGAAGGTGCCGGGAAGCGTATCCGAATCGTGCTCGGACATCTTCCAGGAAGGGCTGCGCATCCCGCCCATGAAGGTGCTGAAGAAGGGCGAGCTGAACCAGGATTTCGTCAAGATCTTCCGTGCCAACTGCCGGCTCCCGGACACCAACATGGCCGACGTCCATTCCTCGCTCGGGGCGCTGGCGGTGGGCGAGAAACGGTGTCTCGAGACCATCGCCCAGTACGGCGCCAAGGCCTTCATCGATTGCCAGGAGGCGATGCAGGAGTACTCCGATACCAAGACCCGCGACGTCATCCGCCGGCTCCGCGAAGGCGTTTACGACTTCTGGGAGTTTCTGGACGACGACATGGTCACCAACATCCCGATCCGGGTGCGGCTTCGGCTCACGGTCAAGGACGGCACCCTGCACTTCGACCTGACCGGCACCGATCCACAGGTCGAGGCGTCCTACAACATTCCCACCATGGGGACGCTCCACAACATGCTGACGCGGCGGATCACCACCTTTATCCGCACGCACGACAAGTCCATCCCCGTGAACGCCGGAATGTACCGGCCCATGAGCATCACCAGCCCGCCGGGGACCGTGCTGAACGCGGAGTTCCCCGACGCCGTCGGGGTCCGGTTCACTACCGCCACCTCGTTCAACGACGCCGTGACCGGCGCGCTTCTGATGGCCGACAACACGATGATGGCCGGGCCCACTTGTGGCACCGGCGGCTCGGTTGTGCTGTCTGAGTTCCTGCCCAGCGAGACCTCGGCGACCGTGACCATCATCCAGTCCTTGCGCGGCGGCATGAGCGCATACAAGGGAATGGACGGGGTGGACGTGCGCGACGTCACCATGAACACCATGCACAACCACCCGATCGAGACCATCGAGAACAAGTGTGGCGTGCGCATCATGGAATACGACGTGCGCACCGATTCGTGCGGTGCGGGCCAATGGCGGGGCGGCGCCGGTCAGGTGATGACGGTGGAGGTCCTGCGCGACGGCGGCACCATCCAGCTTCGCGGCATGGACCGGTTCCGCTTCGCGCCTTGGGGCGTCGCCGGCGGCAAGCCGGGCGAGACGATTCGTTGCATCTTCAACCGCGGCATAGCCGGCGAGCGCGAGGTCGGAAAGACCGAGGAGTTCCCCGTCAAAACTGGTGACACGGTCACGGTCATGATGCCGGGCGCGGCGGGGTTCGGGGACGCGTTCCAGCGCGACCCGGAAGCCGTGCTCTGGGACGTCGAGCAGGGCTTCGTGAGCCGCGAGGCGGCGGAGCGCGAATACGGGGTCGTCATCGACGAGGCCGGCGCCCTCGACGCCGCCGCGACCGAAAAGACGCGGCGCGTGCGCGTGCGCGAAAACATCGGTTCCGACTTCGACTTCGGCCGGGAACGCGAGGCGTGGGAGTCCGTGTTCGATGACGCGACCATGTGCGAGCTGAACCGGCTTTTGTACACGTTCCCCAAATCGGTCCGCCAGGCGAAGCGCCGGGCCGTGTTCCACGCGGCCTTGCCAGAGATTCCCAAGGCAGGCAGCGGCTCGTTGACGGGTGTGCTCGCGGATACCGATGCCGTCCGGGCACGGCTCAAGGCGGCAATCGGTGATATCCTCGGCGCGGGTGCGACGCAGCCGGTCGGGCAGGCGGCGCAGTAGCGCGGTTCTCGCGCGCCCCCGGCGCCGAAAAGCGGGGCGCGCGCCGCCGCGCTACTTCTTGGCGTTGGGTGCCGAGATCAAGATGTTCCCGATGCGGTCGATCTCGGCCGTCCAGTCGGGAAGAACCCAGACCGTGCTGTCGCGTTGTTCGAGGATGGCGGGACCCGTGAGCTTCTGGCCGCGGCCCATTTCCCGGCGCAGGTAGACCGGAACGTCCAGGTATTTTCCTTGATTGAAGACGCGCCGAGTCTCACCCGACGTGGCGCGCGCGCCGGTCTCGACATCCGGAAGGGTTACGGGCGGGATCCTGCCGATCACCTGAATGCGCTCGGTGGTCACCTCGACGCCGCTTTCCAGGTCGCGGAAGCTGTAGATGCGCTCGTGTTCGCGGTGGAATAGCTCCAAGATGCCCTCGGCCTCGGGTTTCAGACGCAGCTCGTCCGGGATTGCCACCCCCAGGTCGTAGGCTTGGCCCGCGTAGCGCATGTCGAGCGTCGCCGCGAACTCCGGCTTGCCAAGAAGATCTCCCTCCTTCGATATCCAGTCCGAGGCTTCCTGCTCGATCTCGCGGAATATGCGCGTGAGTTCCGCGAGCGCGGCCTTGCCGTCGGTAAACCTGAGATGTCTTGAGCGCACGTAGTCCCGCTTCACGTCGGCGAGGATCGCGCCCATGGCGCAGAAGGTGGCAGGTGCAGGCGGTACGATGATTTCGTTGAGGCGCGCCTCCTGGGCCAGGAGGTTGCCGTGCGTCGGGCCGGCGCCGCCGAACGCCATCAACGCGTATTCGCGCGGGTCCTCGCCGCGCCGGGCGAGACCCTTGTAAAGTTCGGTCGACATCATGGCGGTGGCGACCCGGAGCGCCGCGTCGGCGGCCTTGGCCGCCTTGTCGTCGCCTTCGATTCCCACCTTGTCGGCGATCGCCTCGAGGGCCACGCGTGCGGCGTCCTCGTCGAGTTTCATGCGCCCACCGAGGAAGTGATCGGGATGAATGTAACCCGCCAACATATAACAGTCCGTGATGGTGGGCTCGGTGCCGCCGCGCCCGTAACAGACCGGGCCCGGATCCGCGCCGGCGCTACGCGGGCCCACCTTGAGAATCCCTTGCGCGTCCACCCAGACGACGGAGCCGCCGCCGGCGCCGATGGAAATCACGTTGACGACCGGCACCACGAGTGGGTAATCGCCCACCTGCGTGACCGTGGCGTATTCCGGTTCGCCGTCACGGGTGAGCGCGAGGTCGCAACTGGTGCCGCCCATGTCGACGGTGATCAGGTGGCTGCGCTTGGCGGCCTTAGCCGCCTCGGTCGCGGCGACCACACCCGAGGCGGGGCCGGAAAGGACGGTGTCGATGGGGCGTCCGCGCGCGGTTTCGATGCTCAACGTACCGCCATTCGAGGCGGTGATGTAGATCGGGGCGGTGATGCCGAGCTCTCCGATCCGGTCCACGAGCAGGCTCAGATATTCCTCCATGATCGGCTGGACGTAGGCGTTGATGATGGTGACCAGGGCGCGCTCGAACTCGCGCCGCTCGGGCCAGATGCGGGCCGATGCCGTCACCGGGATTCCGGGAAGCCGCTCGCGCAGCGCCTCCGCGACCGACGCCTCCAACTCCGGATGCCCGTACGAATTCAAAAGAAGCACCGTTACCGCGTCCACGTCTTGGCCCTTGAGCGACTTCGCAAGCGTGTCGTATTCGGCGTCGTCGGGTGTCGCGATCACGGTGCCGTCCACCAGGTTGCGCGCCGTCGTTTCGAAGATCAGGTTGCGCGTGATCAGCGGCTCTTCCTTGCGGAGCGTGTAGTCGTACGAGTTTTCCAGGCTCATTCGGCCGATTTCGAGGATGCCGCGATGGCCTTTGGTCACAACCAGCGCCACCTTGGCGCCACGGCGCTGGATGATCGCGTTCACCAGAAGAGTCGTCCCGTGGACGATCAGCTCGATGTCGTCCGTCGTGACCCCGGCCTGCTCGATCAGGGGCGGAAGCCCGCGCCGGACCGACATCGACGGGTCCGCCGGAACGCTCGGCTCCTTGTAACGTGTCATCTCGCCGGTCGTCATGTTGGCGAGAACGAAGTCCGTAAAGGTACCGCCAACGTCGATGCCAATGCGGCAGCGGTTGGCCCCAGGTGTCGATGCCATTGCTATTTTTTTCCCTCGGCGAATGCCCGCCGGCCGAAGGGGCGGCGAGCCCGAAGATCCCTCGAAAGGCGCCGCGGCCGGTGTTCCGCTCCCCTGATGGGCGGTGGCGCGGAAGTCTATGGAAAGCCGATCCCGAGCGCAACCCGGTTCCCGCCCGCCTTCGTCGAGAACCTCACCATCGGCGTCTCGATCGAGACACCCTCGATCGACCCGCATTTCTTCAGCTACAAGCCGAGCCATCAGATCGCATCGTCAAGCAGGACATCAACCAACAACTCATCCCCGGCCTTGCCGAAAGCTGGCACCTGGTCGACGACAAGACGTGGGAATTCAAGCTGCGAAAGGGCGTCGTATGGCATGACGGGACGCCGTTCACCGCCGGCGACATCCTGTTCACGGCCGAGCGGTCCGAGGAAGGAATCCCCGGCTCGCCGACGACGCCGACCCGGTTCTTCCTGTTGGGCGACAAGAAATACAAGAAGATCGATGACTACACCTTCCACGTGTTGACGCTCGAGCCTTACGCGCCGATGGCTGCCGATCTCTCGCTGCCGGTGGTGGTCGGGTGTAAGAACGGCACCGGTATGCTGCCCAAGGACTACGATGCGGGGAAGGCGACGGTCGGGACCGGGCCATACCAGTTCGTGCTGGCCCACGCCATCCACAAGGTGAAATAGGTGAAATAGGCAAGGATGCGGCGTCCGACCGGACGCCCGCTCGACGCCGGGGCGGCCCCGTTTACGGGACCGCCCCCTTATTTTCTACTGCGCCGCTTGGCCGGGCAACGCCGCACCTTCCGCTTCGCCGATTTCGGCGCCGATGGCGTCCCGGAGACGCGTGCGCGCCGTGTCCGGATCCGAAAGCGCGTCTGCGAGCGAGCCCCACCCCGCCTTGGGGAGGTTCGGAACAGCGCGCTCGATGATGCGGCGGCGCGTGGCGTAGCGGACCGATTTCGGCAGTGCGTAGAGGCGCCGGTTGAGCTCGTTCATGGTCGCGTCGTCGAAAACCCGCTCCCACGCCTCGCGCTCGGGCCCGAAGTCGAAGTCGGCGCCGACGTTCTTCTTGACTCGGGCGCCGCGGGCCGCCGCCGTGGCGTCCTCATCGGCGGTGCCATCGTCGGCGATGACGACGCCGTAGTCGCGCGCGGCGCCCTCGCGGCTGACGAAGCCGTACACGACGTCGCGGCGCACCGCGTCCGGATCGCGCAAATAGGGATCGCCGTAACCGGCCGCGCCCTCCATGGTCGCCGTGATGGTGTCGCCGGTCGAAACCGAAAGCTGCTCGGCCTTGCCCAGTTGCCGCTCGTCCGCCTTGCCCCGGTTGATGAGGAACTTCGGCGATGCCCCGTGCCGGCCGCCCATCACCCCCCAGCAGGGAAACCGAAGCCGGTCGAAGCCGCGCACCTGGATGGTGCAACCTTCGCGAAGCACCTCCAGCGTCATGGTCTGGCCGACGCCGCCGCGCCAGCACCCCGGCCCGCCCGAGTCGGTCGAGATGTCATACTCGACCACGCGCAGCGCGCATTTCCCTTCGATGGTCTCGATCGGGTGGTTGTGCATGGTGTTCATGGTGACGTCGCGCCCGTCCACGCCGTCGCCGCCCTTGTATGCGCTCATGCCCCCGCGCAAGGACTGGACGATGATGACGCTCGCGTTCTCGCCTTCCGGCGCGGGCTCGGTCAGGACTACGCTTCCGCCCATGCCGCAGGTGGGGCCGGCCATCAGATCGGGTGCCGCCTTCAAGAGCGCGCCGGTGACCGCGTTGTTGAAGCCGGTGGCGGCCGCGTGCCGGGTGGCGACGGGGTCGGGGAACTCGGCGTTGAGCACGGTTCCCGGCGGGTTGGTGGCGGAGATGGGGCGGTACATACCGGCGTTCAAGGGAATCGTGTCGTCGTGGGTGCGGATGAATGTCGTGATCCGCCGGGTCAGCCAGTTGTGCAGCGTGCCCATGGTGGGCACATTATAGGCGGCCGGAACCTGTGGGTCGGTGCCGGTCAAATCGAAGTGCAGCGTGCCGTCCGCAACCGTCATCCGAAGGCGCATGCGGATAGGGATGTCACTTACCAGGTCGTCGTCGATGTAGTCCCAGAAATCGTAGACGCCGTCGGGAAGGCGCCGCAGCACGGCCCGGGCCTTGGCCGCCGAATACGCTTTCAAGGCTTCCTGGCATTCGATGAAGGTGTCGCGGCCGTAAAGGGCGATGGTCTCG